>DQGV01000174.1:3847-4045 GCA_003524705.1 Anaerolineae bacterium
TGCGAGGACGCTCTTGTTCTTCGTTTGAAGCAACCTCCAATTAAGCAAAGAGATTGCTTCGCCAAAAAACGGCTCGCAATGACAAAAAAGAAGTTATAATCTCGCTCGCAATATTGGAGAGGTGCCAGAGTGGTTGAATGGGGCAGTCTCGAAAACTGTTGTGGCTCTTACGGGTCACCGAGGGTTCGAATCCCTCCC
>DQGV01000174.1:4307-5169 GCA_003524705.1 Anaerolineae bacterium
CTCTAAGACCTCCGAGGTTTTATGCTTAGTGGTAAGATTCACTTATGTCAACCACTTACAGCATCACAGAATCGTTTGGGGAAAATTTAGCCATTATCTTATCCGATAAAATTTTAGAAGTTTATCCAAAGTTTGATAAGAAAAAAATTACAAAAACTATCCGAGAGAAATGCATTGGTAAAACTTATACCCAACGAGTAGAACTGCTGGCTGATGAACTAAAAATATTTTTGCCCCAAAATTATAAAATAGCAATTGGGATCTTGTCACAAATTCTTGGACCAGAAAATGAAAAAGAAACGGGCATGTTTACAAACTTTTATTGGTTATTACCTGTGGGGAAGTTTGTAGAAAAATACGGGCTGGATGATTTTGAAACATCTATCAAAGCCATTTCAGAAATCACCAAACGAAACACAGGTGAATATGCCATTCGCCCTTATATCAAAAAATATCCCAAACAAAGTTTAGCAGTGATGAAAAAATGGGCTGGCTCAAAAAACTTTCATTTGCGCAGGCTAGCAAGTGAAGGACTTCGCCCAAAACTTCCATGGGCGCCAAAACTAGAAACGTTTATTGAAAACCCTCAACCTGTGTTTGAAATTTTAGAAATGCTCAAAGAAGATGAAATCAAATTTGTGAAAAAGTCAGTGGCGAATCATATCCGTGATTACTCAAAAGTAAACAAAAAAGAAGCGGATAAGATTCTGAAGCGTTGGTCAAAATCTAAAAACGAACATACAAAGTGGATTGTCAAACACGCCACCAGAAAATAAACGAGGAATTCTCCATGAGAAAAATTTTCATTGGCATATTAATTTTATTTTTGACATTAGCATGTAATTTAGGCGGACAAACGCCT
>DQGV01000490.1:0-3443 GCA_003524705.1 Anaerolineae bacterium
TGCCGCATTGGACCGGGCAGAGTGTATCCGCGACAAGGTGCATTGTTAGTTGGCGAAACTGCTGAAGTGTTTGGGCGAAACCCGACGAATGAATATTGGTATATTCGCAACCCTGATAAGCCAAATGAATTTTGTTGGGTGTGGGGAGAATATGCGACATTGACTGGACCTTTTGCATTGTTGCCGATTTTTACACCGCCTCCGACTCCTACGCCAACATTTACAGCAACCCCAGCACCTTCTTTCGGTTTGAAAGCCACCGGCATGGACTCGTGTGGTAGTACTTGGTGGGCTGAAGTTGAAGTGAAAAATACAAGTTCGTTTGTGTTCAAGTCAATGGAATATACGGTATTAGATACTGTCACTGATATTGAAAAAACTTTACTCACAAATGGTTTTACGAATAAAGATGGTTGTTCTGCTACAACGATAAAAGATACAATTGCGTCGAATGATTCATTTATCATTAGCAGTGCTTTGTTTGACGCGACTTTGCAAAATCATAAATTACGTGTGGATGTTACGTTATGTACAGAGTTAAATCAAAAAGGGATATGCGTATCGCAGAGAGTCAATTTCACGCCGTAATAAAGATGGATATTGATGATAAGATATAAAGAATAAGGAAAATAAAATGTTTCGAGTTCAAAAATATTTTTTTATATTATTAATCATCTCTAGTTTGGCATGTGCTGTTCCGGGCTTGACCTTGCCCGAACAGCAGATTGTCAATACAGAAACCAGTATTCCTGTTTTTACTGAAACATTTACGCCAACCTCTTTACCAACGTTTACTTTCACGCCTACTTTAATTCGCCCAACTTCTCGCCCTGTTACAGATACGATTACGCCTGAACCAATTTCTACAATAGATACAACGTTGACACCTGCTCTTCCTACAAACACAATAGAAGCGATAACAATTACAGTTTCTCGCCCAACCAATTGCCGCATTGGACCTGGCACGGCTTATGAAATTGCAGGGACTTTATTGGTTGATGAAGAAGCGACTGTGCTGGGGCGTGACCCATCGAATCGTTATTGGTATATTCCGAATCCAGACCCCGGCATTGACTATTGCTGGGTATGGGGTGAATATGCAACCATTACCGGCAATACATTGGTTTTGCCGGTCTACACTCCAATTGCTACATCTACATCCACACCGACAGCGTTACCCAATGTAACATTTGATTTGAAAGGTTTGAAATCTGATAGATGTGGCAGTGATTATTGGGTAGAATTTCAAATTACAAATACTAGTGAAAACAAACTAGCATTTAAATCTGTCAGAATCGAAATAGAAGATGTAGATACTGGGACAAAAAGAATAAGTACATCCAATAACTTTATCAACCGTGATGGGTGTGGAACATACTCAGGAGTCAATACACTTGAATTTGAAGATAGTACTATTCTCAGTGCGCCATCAATTCCCTATAACCCTAGCGGACATGTGATTCGAGTTTTTGTAACTGCGTGTTCAGAAGCGGATTTAAAGGGAAGTTGTAGAACGATTCGGATTTCAATTACACCTTAAATCATTCACACACTTGACGCATTAACTTTTTCCCCGTAAGATAAGCCTCGCTTAGAACATATATTCACCATAAAATTATTAACCGCTAAGAGCGCAAAGAACGCGAAGTAAATCTCTTATTTTTCTTTGCGAACTTCGCGTGCTTCGCGGTTCAAAAAGGATTTTGATTATGGAACTCGGTATTGTAAAAAAAATTGATATAGATACAGAAATGCAACAGTCATATCTTGATTATGCAATGAGTGTGATTGTTGCACGCGCATTGCCTGATGCGCGTGATGGACTCAAACCTGTGCAACGTCGCATTTTATATGCGATGTACGACATGGGTTTGCGTGCCGATTCACCTTACAAAAAATCTGCGCGTATTGTTGGTGAAGTGTTAGGTAAATATCATCCGCATGGTGATTCAGCAGTGTATGAAGCTATGGCGCGTATGGCGCAAGATTTTTCATTGCGAACTTTGCTTGTGGATGGTCAAGGAAATTTTGGTTCTGTTGATGGTGACCCACCTGCCGCGATGCGTTATACCGAAGCGCGTTTAACACCCGCCGCGTTAGATATCCTTTTTGATTTACATAAAAACACAGTTAACTTCACTGCAAATTTTGATGACACGCTTGAAGAACCAGCTGTATTACCGTCCGCGATACCGAATCTGTTAGTGAATGGAGCGACGGGCATTGCAGTCGGTATGGCGACTTCAATTCCGCCTCATAACTTAAGTGAAATTGTTGACGCGTTGGTCTACATGCTCAATCGCTGGGAAAAACTTGACGATATTGATGTTGAGCAATTGATGAAATTCGTGCAAGGACCAGACTTTCCAACAGGCGGGTTGATACTTCAAGAAAAAGGCGAAGATAGCATTGAACATGCGTATGGTTCTGGGCGTGGAAAAGTTACCGTCCAAGCCAAAGCACATGTAGAAGAAATGGAACGAGGCAAAAACAGAATCATCATCACTGAATTGCCTTACATGGTTAACAAATCCAGCCTGATTGAAAGAATCGCTGAACTTGCACGTGATGGCAATATTGAAGGCTTATCAGACTTAAGAGATGAATCAGATAGACAGGGCATGCGTATTGTCGTTGAGTTGACGAAGAATGCCAACCCAGAAATCGTATTGCGTGATTTATACAAACGCACACCCATGCAAACAACATTTAGTATCAACTTGTTGGCATTGGTAGATGGCGAACCGCGCACGTTAACTCTCAAGCAAGCATTACGCGTCTATGTAGAACACAGGTTGACCGTAGTCAAGAGGCGGGCTGAATTTGATTTAGAAAAAGCAAAGGCACGCGCACATATCCTCGAAGGTTATTTAGTCGCATTAAAAAATCTAGATAAAATCATTCACTTGATTCGTGATTCATCGGATGTAGATACAGCGCGAACAAAATTGATGAAACAATATAAATTGACAGAGATTCAAGCGACTGCGATTTTAGATATGCAATTAAGAAGACTCGCCGCGTTGGAAAGAAAAAAGATTGACACTGAATATAAAGAAGTCAGTGCATTGATTAAAGAATTGACGACGTTATTGAAATCACCAAAGTTGATGCGTGGCGTGGTGGCGGATGAATTGATGAAAGTGAAAGCCGCGTATGGTGATAAACGCCGCACGCAAATTGTGAATTTGAAAGAAGGCACAAAAGCCACACACGCACTGACGACTTCATCTGTGTTGCCACAACAAACGGTGTGGATTGGTGTAACGGATGATGGTTTGGTTTCAAGAACTGCAGATGATAAACAACCGCGCCATTCTGGAAATGATGCACCGAGATTTTTAGTGAAAGCATCAACAACCGATACAATTTATTTTGTCAGCAAACTTGGCAAAGCCGCCGCCGTTGCCGCGCATTTGATTCCTGAAACGAAAAAGTTGAGT
>DQGV01000490.1:3654-3904 GCA_003524705.1 Anaerolineae bacterium
TGCCGCGCATTTGATTCCTGAAACCAAAAAATTAAGTGGCGGTTCAGCCTATTTCAAAGTTTCACCATTAACTGAAAATGACCCGCTTGCGGCAGTATTTTCTTTGCCATCAAATAAATCATCAATAGGCGAAGAAGTTTGTGTATTGACCATGACTCGTTTTGGAATGGTGAAGAAAAGTTTAATTTCTGAACTACCAGGTCCATCATCACAGACGTTTACATTGGTAAGAGTAAATGAAGGTGATAGA
>DQGV01000304.1 GCA_003524705.1 Anaerolineae bacterium
ATGTCATTCTGAGCCACGTTCTTGCTCTTTGTAGCGAAGAATCTCTACAATAATCTCAAAGTCCTTTCATTGCATTGGGAAACATGAACATAAATAATAAAAGATCTATCACTTATCTTATTTTGTTTTTTTTACTCATAATACGTTATACCCAATCTTTTTCTCTTGTTTGGGCAGATTACCTTACTATAATAAATTCTGAGATAAATAATATCAAGTTGTTTAATTTTTGGGGTGATACTTTATTTGCTATTCTTCTTTTGGCAAAATATCCTTTAATCGCTTTAATTTTCAAATTGAATCAAAATAGTTTATCTGAAATGCTTATAGATAGATTGTACATTTTTTTGCTCTTATTAGCTGGCATAATTGGAGTATATTTTTTACCGTACAATATTTTTTTCATTATAGCTTTTGTCTATACTTTATTTCTTGCATTTTCAACAAAACAAACATTTAGCAACAGACAACCTTTATCATATCTCGATATTATCCTCTTATTTATTTTTTTATTTCTACATGTATATATTGCCCACGATAACATGGGTAGGTTAAGCAGCTTCAATTTTATCGAGCACCTATTTGTTGAGATTATTCCACCTTCCGTTTTTGAAGAGGCAATATTTCGGGGAATAATATTTTTTTGCCTATTCGAGTTAAGAATCTCAAACAAAAAAATATTAATTATTCAAACTATTATCTTCTGGCTTGCTCATATAAATTTCGCTATTGAGGCACCTTTATTTTTCTTGATTGAGATACCTATAATCGGTTTTATCTTAGGTTATGTTGCATTAAAATCAAAGTCCGTATCTGTCAGTTCAGTAGTTCATATCTTGATAAATATCGTTTTATTCATAGCATAATATAGTTTCAAATCACATGACTAAATTTCTAAGATACCCACACCTTTTGTTCTAGATTACAACACGCCTATTAAATAGGAGTAAAATTACATAATATTTTATTCAATCAAGGAGAGAAACATGGCTGTAAAGAAAGTCAAAAAGACAAAAACGGTAAGCCGCAAGTCTGCTCCAGTGAAGAAAACAACGACGAAGAAAAAACTAAGCGGAGAGGTATTTTACCCGTCCAAGCAAGTATTAGAAGAAGCCCGCTTGAAAGATTGGGATAAACTCGCTAACTCTGCTCGAAAAGACCTCAAAGGTTTTTGGGAAAAAGAAGCACTTGAATTAGAATGGTTCAGCAAGTGGAAAAAAGTGCTAGATGATTCCAAGAAGCCATTTTTCAAATGGTTTACGGGGGCGAAAGTTAACATCGTCCACAATGCAATAGATAGGCATCTCAAAACACATCGCAAAAATCAACTTGCATTAATTTGGGAAAGTGAAGACGGCAAAGAACATCGTTCTTATTCGTATCACGCTATGAATCGCGAAGTCACACGCATGGCGAATATCATCAAAGCTATGGGCGTTCAAAAAGGTGAACGCGTCACCATTTATATGGGACGTGTGCCTGAAATTGTTTTTGCCATGTTGGCTTGTGCAAAAATTGGTGCAATCCATTCCGTTGTGTTCGGCGGATTCTCAGTCGATTCACTTGCCGGGCGCATTGAAGATAGCAACTCCAAATTAGTGATTACTTGCGATGGCTCTTTCCAGAATGGAAAAATCGTCCAACTAAAATCAATTGTGGATGAGTCATTGAAGCAATGCCCAAGTGTAGAAAATGTCGTCGTTGTAAAAAGAGTCAACAACGAAGTGAACATGGAAGAGGGTCGTGATCATTGGTATCACAATTTGCTTGAACAACCTATCGCCGAAGGCAAATGTGAAACTGAACAAATGGATTCGGAAGACCCGCTTTTCATTTTATATACCAGCGGTTCAACAGGAAAACCAAAAGCCATTTTGCACACGCATGGCGGTTATATGGTCGGCACGTATGCCACATTGAAATATTGTTTTGACATCCGCGATGATGACCGTTGGTGGTGCACAGCAGACCCCGGTTGGATTACAGGGCATTCATATTTAGTGTATGGTCCAATGATTAACGGCGCAACATCATTTATGTTTGAAGGCGGACCCGCTTACCCTGAACCAAATCGTTGGTGGCAATGTATTGAAAGATATGGGATTACGATTTTCTACACAGCCCCAACAGCCATTCGTGGACTCATGCGCTTTGGGGATGCTTGGCCCGAAAAGCACGATCTTTCTTCGTTACGCCTGCTCGGCACCGTGGGAGAACCTATCAACCCCGAAGCATGGAAGTGGTATCACCGCGTGATCGGTGATAATAAATTACCGATTATTGATACATGGTGGCAGACAGAAACCGGCGCATTTATGATTACACCTACACCAGTTGTGCCGCTCAAACCCGGTTCAGGTACACGCCCATTTTTTGGTCAAGAAGCCGAGATTGTAGATGAAAATGGAAAACCCGTAGCGGATGAAACGGAAGGTTATCTTGTATTGAAAAACCCGTGGCCCTCCATGTTGCGGACTATCTACGGCGATGATGAAAGATATGTAACCCAATATTGGAGCAAACATCCGGGCAAATACACAACCGGCGATTCCGCCAAGCGTGACAAAGATGGCTACTACTGGATTATCGGTCGTGTAGATGATGTGATTAAAGTTTCTGGTCATCGCTTGGGAACTGCAGAAGTTGAATCTGCATTGGTTAGTCACCCAGCCGTTGCA
>DQGV01000273.1 GCA_003524705.1 Anaerolineae bacterium
GTTTGTTCAATATAAACGAAATTTTTAATATTCCATCTTATGGGCATGTTATGAAGAAATATTTGACTAATGAAAGCCAAGATGCAAGTGAGATAAAAACTTTAATTTGGAAAAGCTCTACAACTGATATAAGAGATTCTAAAATTCCAGATTTCAATTATTTGCCTATAAGGGAAAAACCTGTTTACTATACACAGGATGGGCGTGCTATTATTTTAGACCCTGTGTTTTTTAGTGAGAAAATGACTGTTGGTCCTTTGTTTCTTTTATCTAAAGAAGTACGAGATACAGCATTTACATGGTTTGGAAAAGCATTTGAAGATTATGTTTGCAATATTCTTAATCGAATGTTTCCTGATTTGTCGCAAGCTACAATTAAGCGAGTTAACCGCAATATTCTTTGTGTAGATGAAGAGAAGAATGAATTTGAGATAGACGCTTGTTTGAATGATGTGACCGAAGTTATATTTTTTGAAACAAAAACAGGTTTTCTCCGTGAAGATAAAATTTTGAATGAAGATTATGAAGTTTTTGTAAATCATTTACGTGATAAGTATGTTCAATCTGTAAAAGGTAATAAAGGAATAGGACAACTAGCTAAAATTGTAAAAACTCTTGCCTCTCGGAAGTGGTTGGGAGAAAATCAGGAATTTAAGGAAGCCCAAAAGATATATCCTGTACTTATAGTTCAAGACACTTTTTTAAACGCACCTGTTTATGGAGAATTCTTCGCGTCCGAATTTCTTCAACTATTAGATATTGATTCTTTTCCTTCAAACGGGCAATTTTTGATTGGAAATCTCGTAGTAGCTCTACCTATTATTATTACGATAGATGATTTAGAAAATCTTGAAACTTCAATTGAACATTTTGGCTTTAGAGAAATGCTTTCCGATTATTCAAAAACTTGTCCAGATCGAATAGTGAGTTTGCATAATTTTATTGCTTCATCATCTTATAATAAGAAAATGTATCATAATAAATCTATTGCTGGTTCAACTATGGAGATTGTAAACAAAAGTAAAAAAGCATTTTTTCCAGATGCTCCTGATTTTGAATTCCCCTCTTGACAACCTTCCATCTTAGTCATACAATCGCGCCCAATCAAATACAAAAACGCTGACGAGGACGAGTACGTTTCAAAGCGATTTCCAGAGAGTTATGCAGAAGATGGTGCAAGCATAACAAAAGCGCAGAAACCGAATGGACCTCCGAGTTGCGAAGTGAAAGTTACTAAAAAAAGTAATGAGTACCAGAGACGGGAACTGCACCCGTTACAAAGCAGAGTTTCTTAGAAGGATAAAACTAGAACACTAGCAAACTATCCAACTAGCAAACTACAAAGTGACGCTGGCTAAATTCTCTGTATCACACAGAGAATTTTTTTTATAGCAATGCGTTTAACTTGGGTGGCACCACGAGACCTCTCTCGTCCCAACGGACGGAGAGGTATTTAATTTAAGTCAGACCATAGACGGTAGACCATAGACCGTCCATCGTCCACGGTCTACGGTCACTAAGGAGAACGTATGTTAATTGAAGCTACTAGTCAAACAATTATTCGCGAAATCAGCGCAGACCTCGAAACGCCCATCAGCGTGTATATGAAACTGCGCGGGCAAAGTCCATCATTTTTGTTGGAGTCTGTTGAAGGTGGCGAACGCATTGCACGTTATTCGTTTATTGGAATCAAACCGAAGGCACAATACATTATTCGTGATAATGAAATCGAAATTATCAAAGATGATGAATCGCAAATCATAAATTATGAAGGCGATCCATCATTTTTTCTTCAAGAAGAAATGAATAAATTTAATTTCAAGAGTCAAACAGGTGTGCCACGTTTCATCGGTGGGTTGGTGGGATATTTAGGCTATGAGTCTGTTCGATTTTTTGAACCAACTCTAAATCAAAAAATGAAGCGTGGTTCACTTCCCGATGGAATTTATTTATTAGCAGATACGGTTATCGCGTTTGACCATGCTCGTCGCAGTTTATCTTTAATCGCAAATGTTTTAGATGGCGATGTCGAATCTGCAAATCGAAAACTCGATGAAATTGAATCATTGATTCAAAATTCTATTCCACCAACACAAAAAAATGAAATAAAAAATTCAAAAACAAAATCAAACATGACGCAAGGAAAATATGAAGACATGGTGCGCGATGCCAAAGAACATATTGGCGCGGGCGATATTTTTCAAGTGGTGCTTTCACAACGCTTCACGCGCGAAACAAACGTCGAGCCGTTTGATGTCTATCGTGCTGTGCGTCGTTTGAATCCATCGCCATATATGTTTTTCTTTGATTTTGGAATTGTGGATGATAAGCCGCTTTTTATTGTGGGATCATCGCCAGAAATGTTTGTGCGTTTGGAAGGAAGAACCGCTTCACTCCGCCCGATAGCTGGGACTCGTCCACGAGGAGCAGATGCAAACGCCGACGCATCGTTGGCGCAAGAGTTACTTGCGGATGCAAAGGAACGCGCCGAGCATGTCATGTTAGTGGATTTGGGTCGCAATGATTTAGGTCGTGTATGTGAATATGGCACAGTCAAAGTTTCAGATTTTTTTACAGTTGAAAAATATTCACATGTCATGCACATCGTTTCACATGTGGAAGGAAAATTGAAAAGTGATCTAACTGCATTTGATTTAGTGCGTGCGGCATTTCCTGCGGGTACAGTCAGTGGTGCGCCGAAAGTTCGCGCATTAGAAATTATTTCTGATTTAGAACCTGATGCACGAAATATTTATGCAGGCATGATTGGCTATTTCGGTTTTGACGGTAATATGGATACATGTTTAGCACTTCGTACCATGATTGCGCGTGGAAATACTTTTACTGTTCAAGCAGGTGCAGGCATTGTTGCAGATTCAAACCCAACCACTGAATTTCAAGAGACAGTCAACAAAGCAAGTGCAATGTTACGTGCAATTGATATGGCTGAGACAAACAGTTGAGCAGAAAGCAGAAGGCAGAATGCTGACAACGAATCTGCTTTCCGCATTCTGCCTTCTGAATGAATCTTTCAAAACGAAAGGAACACAAAATGACAATTTCCACTAATAAGCCACGACTTCTCACAGGCGACAGACCCACAGGCAGATTGCATCTCGGTCATTATGTTGGCTCGCTTGCGAATCGTGTGCGTTTGCAGAATCAATATGAATCATTTTTCATCATTGC
>DQGV01000232.1 GCA_003524705.1 Anaerolineae bacterium
TATGTAAATTTATATTTGTCTTTATCACAACAAGCAGATAGAAATTTGAAAGAGACTCAACAAATTAACCTATTTAAACAGATTGACGAAGAATTTGAAAATATCAACCTTGCACTAGAAATTTGTATTACTTCAACATCAGGTTCAAAAAATTGGGAAGCAGGTTACAAAATTCTTACTTGTTTTCATCGTTATTGGATGATGCACCAATCAGTGTTAATTGATTACGAATACATTGCTCGCGCCCGAAAATCAATAGATGAATTCATGCTTCCAAATCCAGATGATGCTAAAAGATTCTTAATTCACCGCGCAGATATTTATAGCGTCTCCGGCACACTAGCATGGCTAACAGGAAATTATGCAAAATCGCGAGAGTTCCACGAAATAGCGTACACACTTTATTTGAAAACTAATCATGAGCAAGGTGTAATTGAATCACTCAATAATTTATCAGCCAACCTTGGTCAAATGGGTGATTATGATGAATCTCTTAAACTTCTAGATGAGAGTACAACATTAACACAGAAACTAGGAGATCATTGGGCTGAAATGCGTAATTTGGCAAATATGGGGATTCTTTTTCAATACATCGAAAAACCCGAATTAGCCCTTGAAAAGTATGAACAATGCTTAAAGATTGCACAGGATTTGAATGATGATTATTTCAAAGCCATAGTCAATTATGGTAAGGGACATTTACATATACGACTAGGAAATTACGAGACCGCAATAGAATTTTTGAAAATAAATCTTGATACCAGTCAACAAATTCAAGGCGCATATATTTTCGTTTATTGTCTTGCTATCTATGCCAGAGCCAATATTCAGATGGAAAAAGTAGAACTAGCTATTCATGCGGCACTCGAAGCGATTTCGTTATCCGAAAAAATCACAGATGTTGAATTTAAGATTGAACTTTTGTACGCTTGTATTTATATATTTATATTTTTAGATTTACATCCGGAGTCTGTTCAATTGATTGGAGTCATTCAAAAAGTTCGCGATGAGACAAAAATGCACGAAAATCCTTACGATGTTCGTGATTTTGAAAAAAAATTACAAAAAATTTATTCCAGCATGTCACGAGAAGAATTTGAGTCATTACGCCTTGCAGGCTCGAAATTAACCATAGATTCAGCCCTCGCTATAGCGGCTGAGATATTAGAAGCACCTCGTTCTGTAGAAAGTAAAAAACAACAGCCTCAACATTTGACGTCACGAGAACAAGAAGTGCTGAATTTAATAGCACAAGGTTTAACGAATGAGCAAATATCGAATGAGTTGGTAGTTGTACTAAAAACAGTTGAAAAACATGTAGCCAGTATTTTTAGAAAACTTGGTGTAAGAAATCGTACCGAAGCGGCGGCTTGGGCTTTGGAAAATAAAATAACCGTATAAAAAGAAGACTATTCAATTTGAATAGTCTTCTTTTTATACATATTTATCTTTTGTGATATTTATTATCAACTATTTCTATGGATTAAAGTCGCTTCCGTCTACATCGCCGTCTGAATTAATATCACCTTTTGGTCCGCTTGAGGGCTTTGGTTTGTTTGCAGATTGGCTATTGTCATCCTTGTTCAATAAAATATGTTCTTTAGTTTGTGGCATAGAGTCTGATGCATCGTACATCTTTTTAACATTGGTCACTGCTTCAGCAGTTTTTGCTCTACGGGCGTTTTTCATAAATGCAGGGATGGCTACTGCAGCGAAAACGCCAATTAGGAAACCGAATCCGAACGGTGGGGCATTAGAAGACTGAGAAGGTAAATCACAATGGTAACCTGTATTACCAACGCTATCTTCCACAACATACCCTGAGCCACCATCCATCCAGCAGGATAAGTCAGATAGCCAACATGAAGCCCAAGAACATTCTTCTTCCCAAGAATCGCCAGCACTAGAATTGTCTTCATCAGGTGATACAACTACGAGAGGCGTTGCCGTAGGTGCTACTTGACCCGCGTCCGATTGATTTTCACAATGTACACCTGCTCCACCTTCATTGTCATACCAAACAGAAAGTTCGCCGCCATCCGATTCGCATAAGCTTGCGAGGTCGTTTACGCATTTATCAACATCATTACCGTAGCACCCACCTGTCCAATTATCTTCTGTTGAGCCATCATTATCTGGAAGTTTGTATGGCAAATCAAGAGTTGGTAATTCTTCGTGTGGAATACAATACACTTTATAACTTGTTCCGCCTGTGGCATATAAATCTACTTCAATCACAAGTAAACCATCTTCACACTGGCGTTGAAGTTCTGCTAAACAACTAGACACATTACCTTGTGCTTGTGAACAAGTGCCAATTAAGTCATCCTCAGCAGGACCAGATGTAATTGGATAAGGTGTGGGGTCAATAACTAAGAAGGCATCTTTTGTACAGTCTATTTCAATCGAATTGCCAACAGTTTTGATGGTTGATTCACCACCTGCATTTGTACATTCAGTTGCAAAGCCTAATGCACAAGTTAATCTCCATTCTGTAGTCCCGCCTTTGCAAGTAGCACCTTTTGCCTCTGTTGCACCATCATCTGTTGGGTTTACAACTGATAAGGGTGTAGGTTCAATAACCAAAAAGGCATCTTTTGTACAGGAAACTTGCGCAGAATTTTCTCCAGTGACAGTGGTGTCTGCTTTCCCTCCAGCTTTTATACACATCAATACATACTTTCCAACACAATTTGCAACAGCTTCAGCACTACCGCCGCAACCGATTTCCTTTGCGTCAGTTGAACCATCTTCTGATGGGTTGGTGATTGGCAATGGCGTGCTGGTTGGGTTTCGATTTCCACCACCAGAGCCTGAACCGCCTCCATCACCGGATCCGCCGCCTGTTTGTGGGGTTGGGGTACATTCAATTGTTCCACCTGTTGCAGGGTCTATACAACCCGGCCCACCAGCTTGGGCATACACATTTTGATTTGCAATAGCCGGAGAGATTAAAGTTAACAGTAATACCAAACTAATTGCAATTGAGAAAATAGTTTTCTTCATGATTTACTCCTTGTTAAGTTTTTATTTCTGTTTAGTTTGTGTCAATATTTTCGATGGTAGGTTTGATTTCGTGGGTAGGGTTAACCCTACTTTGTGACCCCACAATCGGTAGGAAATTGGTCATGTTATACTCTGTGCAACTTCTAAAATCCGGCGGTGTTATTAATTCAAATCCGCCGGTAAGGCTATCACTTGACCGAGTTGGATTACAACGAAGAGGAAATTCTCGCCCGTGCGTCAAAAGGTGACCGTGATGCTTTTGGTATCTTGTATGGTCATTATGTAGAGCGAATTTTTAATTATGTTTACTATCGCACAGGTAACCCGCATGATGCTGAAGATTTAACAGCGCGTGTGTTTCAACGGGCGATGAATCATATAAAAAATTATACAGACCGAGGCGTTCCTTTTTCTGCGTGGTTGTATCGGATTGCTCATAATTTAGTAGCAAACTGGCACAGAGACCGAAGTCGCAAACAAGAAATTCCGTTAGACGACTTGCCGGTTCTGCCAACCAAAGGTGATCACCCTGAAAGAAATCTTGTCCGCTCGCAGGAACAGGATGCCCTATTAAGAATGATTCGAAAACTTCCGCCAGAGAGACAAAATCTTTTGATTTTGAAATTTGTCGAAAACATGTCGAATGCAGAGATTGGCAAGATTATGGGACGAAGCGAAGGAGCCGTAAAGAGTTTGTATCATCGAACACTTTTGGCTTTGCGTGACCAATTGGAAGACCAAAATCTAAACCTTGAAGGAGAGTAAACCATGTTGAGAATTGTGACCGACGGTGCTGCTGATATTCTTCCAGAGTGGGCAAAAGAGTATGGCATAGATATGATTCCCGTGAACATTTTGTTCGGGGAAAAATCTTATTTGCAAGGGGTCGAGTTAGATAACGAAGGTTTTTATAAATTAGTAGAAGAAAGCAAGCGCATTCCCAAAACTTCACAGCCTTCACCACATCAATTTGTTGAGTTTTATCGCAAAATTGCTCAAAAAGGTGACACGATTCTTTCCATTCACATCACTGCCAAACTTTCTGGCACATATGCTTCGGCAGTTTCTGCGGCTGAAGAATTAAAAGGTGAGTTCAATGTCATTCCAATTGACTCGGCTGTTGGTTCATTGGGCATTGGTTTGTTATGCCGTGAAGCCCGCAAATTGGAACGCGCCGGCAAAAGCGTGGATGAAATTGTGAAATACATTGAAAACACAAAATCAAAAATCCGCGTAATTCTTACATTAGATACTTTGGAATATGCAAAAATGTCAGGGCGTGTGAAAGCCTTGCAAGCCGCACTCGCATCAGTATTAAATGTAAAACCGATTGCTGTATTGAGTGATGGTGTGTTAAATATGGCAGAACGTGTGCGTACCCGCAAAGCTGCATTAGAGCGTGTGCTTGCAATGGGCAAAGAAGAATTTGGTGATAAACCTGTTTACTTGGGTATCGTTCACGCTCGAGATTTGAAATCAGGGCAGGCATTGTTAGAAGATGCCAAAAGCCATTTCAACGCCAAAGAAACCATGATTAGCGAACTTGCAATTTCTATTGCCGCAAATCTTGGACCTGGCACAGTCGGTCTAATTTTGTATCCTGCTGAATAAATTTGATAAAGAGAAAGAAATGACAGACCAGATATATCAAGAAAATTTTGATGAAATTGAAACGCATCTTGCCGGGACGTTGAAGCCTGTTACTGCGCCGTCGGGCTTGTTTCAACGCCTATACGAGCGCATTCAATTTCCTACACCGAGTGAAATTACCTTGCGCTTAAGTGACTGGCGTAAATTGATTTTTGTTTTCGGTGGTGTGTTATCTGGGATGTTATTGTTGGTTACGCTTGCACGAGCTTTGTATCATATTGTTGGGCGGAAAGGTGTAATGTAAAAAAGTTACTACCCGCGCCGAGAACGGCGCGGGTTTTTATTAAGCACCGCCGAGACGGCGGTTTGAGCAGATGTATTTAATTTTTTTCTAACCACTCACATAACTGACGAGACTCAGCAATTAAATCCACGTCAATGGGGAGTTTGAATTCTTCGGTCACGCGCACTGTCAAATGTTCAGCAACCAGTTTGAGGTCAGAGGGAAGAAGCGCTTCTCCTTTCATATAATTCAACAAATCATACGCACTCACACTTGCAGGTTGAATTCCTTTACGAGCCAAATAATCTTTTATGGCAATGCCTGCGGCACGTCTTGCACAAACTCTGGCTTGACCTTCATTGCCTTGTTCTCTGGCTTTTTGCGCTTGTTCAAGTTCTTTAATGTAGTTATTCATAAAGAGATTATATAATACCTTTAGATTTCAAATTGAAACATTGGAGGAAGAAATGAAGAAAAATGTATGGCGCGTTTTTTCTTTGATTTTAATTGTAGGATTAATACTTTCTGCTTGTGCACCAAACGTAGAAGAAGTACCGACACAAGAGCCTTCTGCTGAAAATGCCGGCGAGCCTGTACAAGTGCAAGGTGAATATACAATTTCAAACGATTTTGTTTTTACCTATTATGTTGAAAATGCTGTGGCATTGATTGACATGCACGGCTTTGTGATTCGCGATGAAGAATGGGAACTTCCTGTTGATTCGCAAGTGCTAGGTTATATGACCTATGACGCTGAAACATTAAGTGGAACATTTGATTTGAATTTACCTGCTTTGCCCGAAGGTGAATTTAATGATGTTGATAACAATGGCGAAGAAAATCAAGGCGTGCAAATTTTTGCAGTAGGGTATTCACCCAATTTATACGGCGGACCTTATTCAGTAGGCGATGACCGTTCTCTTGGTTGGCCCACTTACTTAGCATCTATTAAAGCCGATACAGAAAATGATGATGAAGTGATTGGCGGGAAATTAATCGTTTGGTCACCGGATGCTGAGCAAAGCTTCCCGAACGGCTTTGGCGAAGATGGTTTGTTATTTACAACTGATGACCCTGTTGCTTCAATTGAATCAGGTTATACGCTTGTAGATTTAGATACCGAACCATTTACATTTAGTAAATCTCCAATCGCTGAAATGACTTTATATGAACCTGATGATGTGGCACTAAAAGATTTTTCAGGTGATTCATATACTGAAGCCTTCGATAAAATGTTTGAGCAAATCAGCAAAGAATATGCTTTCAATGGCATTGAAGGTAAACAACCCGATTGGGATGCTTTATATGCAGAATTAAAACCGCGTGTAGAACAAGCCGAAGCAGACAATGATGCCAATGCTTTTTATCTGGCATTGCGTGATTTTACATGGGCATTTAAAGATGGTCATGTTGGCTTTGATGGCGGACAATATTTTGACCAAGATTTTTCCACTGCCACCAGTGGCGGATATGGTTTTGCGATTCGTGAATTAGATGATGGACGTGTTGTCGTTATTTATGTACTGGAAAACAGCCCTGCCGCGCAAGCAGGGTTGCAAATTGGTGCAGAGATTACAACATTTAATGGCGAGCCAATTTCAGATGCGATTGAAAAAGTTCGCCCGTATGTCATTCAATCATCTGATATTGATATTCGCTATCAAAAGGCGCGTTATCTATTACGCGCTGAAGTTGGTGATACGGCTGAGATTACATTTACAAATCCAAACGCTTCATCACAGACGGTCAGCCTGGTTGCTGTTTCCGAAACACAATCTTTCAGCCGAACATCCATTTATTTCGGCGTAAATATTGATGGATTATTGCCAGTTGATACACAAATTATCAGGCAAGATAATTCTCAAATTGGTTATATTCGCATCAACACAAACTTTGATGATTTGAATTTACTAGTCCGTTTGTTTGAACGTTCTTTACAACAATTTGAAGCACGTCAAGTTGACGGCATTATTATTGACATGCGCTATAACAGTGGCGGTGCAAATTTAGGTTTGGCTGGCTTCTTAACTGACCAAGAGATTCCAATGGGACAATTGGAATATTACAGTGAAGCCACTGGTCAATTTGAAGCAGAAGGTTTACCCGGAAAAGTGTTACCGAACGAAAATCAATATCGTTTCGACAAAATGGTTTTATTGGTAGGTCCCGCTTGTGCCAGTGCGTGTGAACTTGAATCGTATGGCTTTAGCCAAGTGCCGGGCATGATTACAGTTGGTCAATTCCCGACAGGTGGTGTTGTAGCAGAAGTCGCCCGCGGACAATTTACTTTACCTGAAGGCTTTTTCATCCAAGTGCCGACAGGTCGCTTCACACTAGGGGACGGCAGTATCTTCCTTGAGGGAACAGGAGTCCAACCAACGCTTCGTGTCCCAATAGATGAGACTACTGCATATTCTACAGATGATATTGTTTTACAAGCAGG
>DQGV01000383.1 GCA_003524705.1 Anaerolineae bacterium
GCAATGGCATTCATTCCATTGTTGACAGAATATTTAACAACCAAAAGCCGCGAAGCCGCATGGGATTTATTTTCACGCGTAGCAAATTTTGGATTTTTGATAACTGGTGTTTTTGCATTACTAGTTGCAATTTTTGCTCAACAAATTGTAGATTCAGAAATTGGGATTGCGCCGGGTTTTGGTGAAGAGCAAAGAATTTTGTTAGCACAATTAATGCGTATGAATTTAATAGCTACCATGATTTTTTCAATCAGCGGTTTGGTGATGGCTTCGTTACAAGCCAATCAACATTTTGTCATGCCAGCCATTGCGCCGATTATGTATAACGTCGGTCATATTTTCGGTGCAATTTTTCTTGTGCCACGTTATGGAATTTATGGTTTGGTATATGGTGTCATTATCGGCGCGGCATTACATTTGCTGGTGCAATTTCCGATGTTGTTCAAATTTGGTTTTCGTTGGACGCCTGCATTGGATATTCGCCATACAGGTTTGATTGAAGCACTTAAGTTGATGGCTCCGCGTTTGTTTACGATGGCGGGCATTCAATTGATTTTTATCGCGCGGGATAATCTCGCATCACGTCTTGACCAAGTCGGCGCGGTGACTTCACTCACGTATGGCTGGATGATTATGCAAGTGCCTGAGACGATTCTTGGAACAGCACTCGCGACTGCATTATTGCC
Organism: Anaerolineae bacterium; assembly: GCA_003524705.1. Next base: position 687 of record DQGV01000383.1, read on the forward strand.
AACACTTTCAGAACTCGCCTCAAAACAAGACTGGAAAAAGTTCAGTGAAACCGTCGAGCGTTCTCTTCGGGTACTCATTGCTCTGACGTTGCCCATCGCGGCTGTCATGTCCGCTGGGATTAATCCATTAGTGCGTGGTGTGTTTGGATTTGATGAATCTATTTCATCATTACTGACATGGACAACTCGTGCTTATCTCGCTACACTAACTGGTTATGTAATTCACGAAGTGGCTGTGCGTGCTTTTTATGCCCGCAAAGAACCAATGATTCCTTTGTACGCCGTGATTATTCGTCTGGTATTATTTTTAGGAATTGGCATTCTCGGCATTTCACTCTTCCCTGAAATTGGTGCACCAATTATCGCCATTGCAGAACTTGCCTTGTTAATAGAAGCAATTATTCTATTAGTTTGGCTCTCACGCCGTACACATGAACCTGTCAATACAAATACTGCCATCATCAAAGGATTAATCTCAGCAGTTGTAGGTGGAGTTGTAACTTACCTTATTGCTTTATATTTACCCGGCGGAGCCATTGTCACTGCTCTGATTGGCATGATTGTCGGCGGGCTAGTAGCATTAATCATCGTCTGGTCTGAAGCGAAGCAATTATTTAATTTGTAAATCGAAAATAAGAAAATTTCTCAACATTTCAAAGGAATGTATAATTCTCTCCATGACAGAACAAACAGGAAACACACAACCTCTCAAACCATTGAAAGAAGATGATACCCAGCCACTTGGGAAAGTTAAAAAGCAATCAAACTGGAAATCAATTCTTATCAGCATTGTTGGCTTTTTGCTCTTAATTGGTCTCGGCGCATTTGGCGGATATTCATCCGGTATCTCTGCACGGCAAAACGCCGAATCAGCCATTATTGACCAACAACTTTCCGAACAATTTTCATTTGCATTGGTAGATATTCAATTCGGGCGTTATGAAAACGCTCGCCAGCGTTTGGAATTTATCATTGCCAGAGATCCTGATTACCCCGGCGCACAAGAAAAATTAACCGAAGTGCTTGTGTTAAGTACTATTCCTACACCCGCACCAACCATTACCCCCACTGCTACACCTGATTTTAGCGGCGCAGAAAGTGCTTTTGCGCGTGCACAAGAATTAATCCGCGCACAAGATTGGCCCGGTGCATTAGCCGCATTAGATACCATCCGCAAACTTGACCCAACCTACAAAACTGCTCAAGTAGATGGTATGTATTATTTCGCACTTCGTAATCATGGTTACGCCTTAATTACCAATCAAGGCAATCTTGAAGGTGGTATTTATTTCTTAACACTTGCCGAAAGATTTGGTCCATTAGATAATTCTGCCAATGGTGTACGCGAAGGTGCACGTGCATACATCACAGGCGCAAGTTTCTGGGAACTTGATTGGGAACAAGCGGTTATATATTTTGAACAAGTAGCATTCGGTTTTCCATCTTTATGGGATGGCACCATGACCGCCTCTGCTCGTTATCAATTTGCTCTTATGCGTTTTGGCGATGATTTATTTACTCGTCAAGATTATTGTGCCGCGTATGACGCTTATACAGCCGCATCTGGTCTGGGCACTTTAGATGCAACTGCCGCATCAAATTCTGCACAAGCACAAATTCAATGCTTCCCTGCTACACCTACAATTGAGTTTTTCACGCCTACACCCACTGAAACGACAGTACCATCATATCCATAACAAACATGCCTTCAATTCCTGTTTGGGCTTTGACATTAACTTATTGGCTTCACATGCTCGCCGTTGTAGCATGGATTGGTTCACTAACGGCAATCAACATCCTCATCCTCCCCGCTTCACGTCGGACGTTGAACCTGACTCAGCAACTCAGTCTTATCTCTGCCCTACAAAAAAGTCTCGAACCGATTGCCTGGTTTAGTATTGGAATGTTAGCATTCACCGGCTTGATTCAAATGTCTACCAGCGAACATTACGATGGATTCGCAAACATCAGCACACAATGGTCGCTGGCTATCCTTGCTAAACACATTCTCGGCGGACTAATGATCCTCGTCAGTGCCATTCAAACATGGGAAGTGATTCCCGCCATTCAAAGAATCTTAATCAAAAAAGAAAAAGCGGAAGAAGCAGAGCTAACTAAGTTACAAAAAAGAGAAATAAACTTAATTAGAATAAATTTATTTCTTTCAATCATTGCATTAGGCGCAACTGCCATTGCAAGGGTTTCATAAAAAACACACCGCCTTTAATTAAACGCTCAAACTGCCGTCTCGGCGGTTTGTTTTTTGTAAAAAACCTGCGCCGAGGACGGCGCAGAAAGCAATATCAATTTTATATTTTTATCAACTCAGGTTGAACAATCGTTCCCGTCAAATCATACGCCATCGCACCGGTAATTCGCACCGGAACAATCTCGCCTATTTTGGCTTTGCCTTCAATCACGACCATACCATCAATTTCAGGTGCATCACGATAAGACCTGCCAATGGAAATTCCATTATCAAAACCTTCGACTAACACATCCAAAGTTTTACCAACATAGGATTGGTTCACTTGCAAGGAGATATTTTGTTGCAACTCCATCAGGCGTTCGTATCTTTCTAACTTGACAGAATCAGGTATCGGGTCGCCCAGAGGCGCAGATGTGGTACCCGGTTCAAATGAAAATTGAAATGCTCCCACACGATCAAATCGAATCTCATTTACAAAATCATACAAGGCTTGATATTCCTCATCTGTTTCGCCGGGATAACCAACAATAAATGTTGTGCGAATTGCCAAATCTTTAATTTGTGAACGCATCTTGCCAAGTGTGCGATGCACCCAATCAATATTAGACGGGCGACGCATACGATACAAAGTTTTTGGATGCGCATGTTGAAGTGGCATATCAAGATAGGGCAACACTTGTTTACGAGTCGCCATCACTTCAATCAATCTATCCGTAACATAACCCGGATACGCATACATGATTCGAATCCAATCCATGTCTGGAACTGCATCAGTTAATTGTTCAAGCAAAACCGCAAGCCCATCTTTCACGCCCAAATCGTGACCATAATCGGTGGTATCTTGTGCAATCAAAACCAATTCGCGCACACCAGCATCGCGCAATTGACGGGCTTCATTAATAATAGATTCAACAGGGCGTGAAACAGCCGTACCCTTAATTAATGGAATCGCACAAAACGCACAGGGTCGGCGACATCCATCTGCCACTTTGAGATATGCACTTGCACCCGCCACACTGACTCGCAATGTATCATTTTCATCAACACCGACCGTTTTCACTTCAGGCAAATGATAAATGGGTTCAGGGTGTTTACTTTTTCTTAAATCTTTTACAACTTGCACAATATCCATCCAACGACGTGTGCCGAGAATGCCATCAATGCCTGGCACTTTCTTAGCAACTTCAACACCATAACGTTGTGTTAAACATCCTGCCGCAATCAACACTTGACCATCACGCTTAGACTGTGCAAGTTCATCCAACACACGATACGATTCTGCTTTTGCGGGTCCAATAAAACCACAAGTATTGACAATTAACACGCTGGCTTTGTCTGGATTTTCAACAGCATGATAACCGTCACGCACTAACAATTGCGCCATTGAATCAGAATCGACTGTATTCTTTGCACAACCTAATGACACTAAATGAAATGTATTTTTCTTTGACATCTATTTTCCTAATTATGAATTACTATTTACTGACTCGTCGTTGGTGTTACAGACGGCGTGATTGTAAACGTTGGTGTTGGTGTACTTGTTACCAAAGGCGTATTGGTAGCAGTTGGCGGAATGGTCGCGGTCGGAGTTGCCACACCCGTAATCAAATACACGCGGTTAACCACTTCACCTGCCCCACCCATCAGACCTAAATCTGTACCATTATACGTCACTCGCAAAGCAGAGCCATCACCTGTTAACACAACCACTTGATTCTCTGCCTGAAACACTTGCGTCTCACGCGGAGCCATACGCCCTTCAAAAACAATTTCACCATCTACCGAAACACGCACATACACTCTTTCTAACGCAAACAAATTTACAACCACATTCGCATTCACTTCTGGTGATGGCGCCAATAATGTTACAGAAGCATCGCCCAAAGCAGATGTAGCAATCGAAGGGTCATCCACTGCCGCAAAAGTTAATTCAACGGTTGGCGTTGCAGAAGGTTGCTCAAACACATCCACAAATGGAATCACTGTTGGTTCTAATTCTTGTTCTTCTTGCAAGCTGACCACACGACCAACACCCCAAATCGCCAATGTTACTAACAACGCAATCATCACCAAACCAAATACCAAATCGCCAGCGATAAATGTTCGAAACAATGGAATCGAAGCATTCACTTGCGTTTGAATTTTTTCACGTGGCGTTTCAGCATATTTTTCACGGCGGCGCGCTTGCAGAGCATCAGCAAAGCGTAACAAAATTTTATCGGCATCTAAATCTAAAAACGTGGCGTAATTTTGTAACATGCCGCGCGTTTGCACAGGCGATGGTAATTTTTCAAACGAACCTTCTTCCAATGCTTTTACAAATGCTGTGCGCAATTTTGTATGACGTTCCACTTCATCAATCGTTAAACTAATCAACTCACGTTGCGCGCGCAATTGCTTTCCAATTTCGGCAAAAATAACATCGGCAGGTTGCGTTGGAGTTTTTTCTTCTTCAACAATTTCTTTTTCTACTTCATCTTCAACTTCTTGATTTGATTCCGATTCTTCTTTTTTGAGATTGAATCGAAACATAGATTTGATTCGTTCAACCAGATTCGGCTTCGCCTCTTCATTCACTTCAACCTGCTCGGCTTCGGTGATTTGACTCTCAACCTCAGGCAACGACTCTGTTTCGGGCGTGGAATCTGTTTGAGGTTTACGACTCAGCCAGCGCGTCCAGAAAGGAGGCGTTTTTTCATCTTCTTCTACCAATGGCGGAATTTCAGTTTCTTGCAAATTAACTTGTGGCAACGGTCCGCTAACTTCTTCAATCACTGGCGGATTTTTTTGTATGTCTGCAATCAATTCATCAATGTTGAGATTTAAGTATTCAGCATAATTGCGCAAAAAGCCTCGCCCCTGCGCGGCAGAAGGCATGACGGAATAATCATCCGACTCTAATGCTTGTAAAAAAACTAAACGAATGCGCGTTTCAGTAGACGCTTTTTCAAGCGTAAGGAAAAGGGCTTCACGTTCTTTTTTTAATTTCTGACCGATGGTTTCGTGCATGGAAGTATTGTATTACAAACATCACCGACTTACGCCGGTGATGTCCTTACATTTTTATTCGGCTGTTTCAGCAACTGGTTCTTCGGCTGATTCTGCTTTTTTGCTTTTCTTTGGCTTTTCGGCTTGTTCTTCTTCTACTGGTGCAACTGCGGTTTCGATGCTTTCACCTTCACGGTGGACGATGATTTTGACTTCTGGCACCAAGTCCATCGTCAAGCGGACGCGGGCTGTGAATTCACCCAATGTGCGAATGGGTTGTGTATCCACTTGTTGGCGTTTTACTTCAAGGCGAATTTTTTCTGAAAGAGCCGTAGCAATATCTTGTGTGGTGATAGAACCATAGAGTTTGCCAGTTTCACCTGCTTTAGCAGGGAAAATCAAAGTTTGTTCTTTGATTTGGTCGGCAATGCCTTTGAGTTCTTCGTTTTGAGCATTACGGCGAATTTCAGCTTGTGATTTGATTTTTTCCACTTGCTTCATGGCACCTTCAGTGGCAAGCACTGCAAAGCCTTGTGGCAAGAGGAAGTTGCGCCCGTAGCCATCGGCTACTTTTTTAATATCCCCAGCGCGCCCCAATTTGTATACATCTTTAATTAATAATACTTTCATTTTGTTTAAGCCCTTTCTGGCATTTGAATGTCAAAGTGAAGGGTACAACACTCTGCGGGGGCAGAGTATACCACAGGTAGGGTTGTCAACTCGAAAAAATAAGATAAGATATTGTCATGTTCAAGTTTCCCATCAGTTTTCGGCGCGTGCTTACCTTTGCAGGTATTTTCATTTTGATTTTATTTGTGATTGAATTTAACTCACGCTTAGAAGAACTGAATCGCTTAAACGAACAACGAGAACAAGTGCAAGCCATGGCAACTGAAGCGATGCTAACTCAAATTGCATTACAAACTCAAGTTGCTTATGCAGGGTCTGATGATGCTGTGGAAGAGTGGGCACGTAGCGAAGGGCATTACATTCAAGAAGGCGACCAACCTGTGATTCCACTCGGCGTGCC
>DQGV01000303.1 GCA_003524705.1 Anaerolineae bacterium
TTAAATCTAACGAAGCCGATACAGACGAAACGACTTGGTTAACAACAGTTAACTCTTGTGCGCGTCTTTGTGTTTCTTGAAACAAACGCGCATTTTCTAATGCCAACGAAAGTTGGTCGGTTACTTGCTTAATCAACAACTGCTCATCGGTTGTCCAAGCGCGGTTGTCAGTTTCATCAATCAAGCGTAAGGTTGCCCAATCAGTTTCACCAACTTGAAAATTTGTGGCGTAAATTGAACCGCCGTTTGTATCTGGCGTTGGTGCAACAATTTCTGGCAACACTATTTTGCTAGCCTGCTTAGCGACAGGTAATTTTGTTGAGGCAGGAGGAAGTATCTCAGGTTTAGAAGCAGGCTTGACCGTAGTATTGTGAGGCGGAGGAATTACCGCTTCTTTCTTAACGGGAGGCTTGCTCTTCTTTCCCGAATCATTCTTTTCGGGTTGAATATCCTGAAAGAGCTTATCAAGCCGCTTGTTTGTTTTCTGTTTCTTTGACATATTCCATTAACTCCTGGGCTAACACGCGATACTGTGTAGAACCGCGCGCGCCAGATTTGTATTGTGTAATGGGTAACCCAGCAATTGGGCTTTCGCGTAATTTTGTATCCAATTCGATGACGGTACTTAATACACCTGTGCCAAATGTGCTTCTGAGTTGTTCGTGAATGTTACGATGCGTTTTGTTTCTTCTATCTAACATGGTAACTAAGATTCGATAAGCGAGATTCGGGTTATCTACTTCGCGTGTGCGACGAATCAAGCCCATCATATTTCTTAAGGCATACGCAGAAAAATATTCCGCTTGCGTTGGTATCAATAACAAATCTGCGGCGGCGAGTGCATTACGAGTAATGGCTCCTAACGCTGGCGGACAATCTAACACGATGTAATCATACGGAAGGTTTGGTGTACCTTTAATGGCTCTTTGTAAAATGGTTGTGTAATTGGTGCGCACTGGTAAAAATTGTTCGGAAGTTTCAATGCGCGAACTGGATGGAATCAAATCTAAATTTTCAATTTCAGTTTTGCGGCGCACACTTAGTATGGGCGTGTTATCTAACATAATATGGCTAGAAGTTAATTCCGCTTCGCCGGGCTCAAAACCTACACCTAATGTTAGGTTGGCTTGTGCGTCTAAGTCCACTAATAAAACGCGGTTGCCTAATTCTGCCAGTGCGGCTCCGAGTGAAAGGGTAGTGGTGGTTTTTGCCACACCGCCTTTTTCATTTGATACTGCTAAAGTTTTTAACATAGTTCCTCTTTACTCAATTACACAAATTGCTTTAATAATTTTTTGTTTATTTATCTGGTGATGTAACTTTCTGTGGCACAATTTCAATGCGCGAAACTTTCAATGCTTCACGTAATTCTTTAATCGCTGTTTCTAGCATCTCACGCGGGTCATTGGTGGAACGAATCTTTGCGGTAATGTCTGATACTAAATGCTCGCGTTCTGCACGACGAGATGTTTCATCAAACAGTCTTGCATTTTCAGCAAAGATGCCGACACGGTCAGCCACAGCGTGAATCAATTCCATTTGGTCGGCTTTGATGTGTTCTTGCTTTGGTACAAGCACTGCCAATTCACCAACGGTTTGCCCACGAATAATAATTGGCACAGAAATGCTTTTACGGTCTGTGCTGACAATTTCAGGCATTTGTTCTTCTGCAATTGGGATTGTGCCTGCTGGTGTATAACGATACCCAGCGATTCGGCTTTCTTGTGAAAGTGACTTCCATGTTTCAGTAAAGTATTGACGTGAAACTGCTTCTGCCTCTGCAAGTGATTTTTGAGTTTGCTCATACAGGCGTGCATTTTGAATCGCTAAACTTACTTGCTCTGCTAATGTACCCAATACATCTACATCTTCTTCTGTAAACGCATTTGATTCTGTACTTTGCACATCAAGTGCACCAATAATTTGACCAGCAAGCGTCAATGGAAGTGCCATTTCAGAGCGCGTCTCTGGAAGGTCTGGATTGTTGAAGTAAACCGCATCACTTCCCACGTCTAGCGCGATGCGTGGTCTTCCTGTTCCAGTAACATAGCCTACAATACCTTGTTCACCAATCTTTAATTGATGTCCACGTTTTAACATGCGCTTCCCGCCTTCACTATTCGCGGCACCTAAGATAGCATATTGATTGCCAGCATCGTTCAAGAAAATACCTGTGTGATAAAAACCAAATTGTTCGCTAATCACTTGTGAAATTTGTGGTAACAATTCTTGTAAGTTTTGTGTAGCGTTAATAGCTTGTGTTACTTTTGCAATGGCTTCATATTGCTTACTACGTCGTTCGTTCTTTTCTAAAGATTCTTGTAATTCGGCAGTTCTTTCATGCACGCGTTGTTCCAATGATTGCACCATTTCTTTGATATTAGCAGTCATTGTATTTAACGTCGTTGAAAGCGTACCAATTTCATCTTTTGTTTCAACTTCTGCTTTGGCATCAAAATTACCAGCAATAATTTCATTCGCCACACGCGTCAATGATTGTAGTGGTGTGGTTAAACGATTTCCAATTGCTAACGAAGTGATAGAGGCTAAAACAAAAATACCTGCTATCAACAAAAGACTAATTGCAATTGTGTTTCTGGTCTCTTGTTGAATTTGGCTTTTGACAATGGCTGTTTCGGTCAACATTTCAATAGCTGGCACAACAATGACGAGTTTGTAATTTACTTCCGGCACTTGTTGAAACGCGACAAATCTTTCGCTTCCATTTAGCGAGATGTTAAAAACGCCTCTTTCTCCAGTGGAAACTTGATTCAAAATTTCAAACAACTCTACAGGGGCATCAGGTACTGTAGTTGAATCCATCACCTGACCAAAGTTTTGAGTGGCATCTACAATGCCGAAGTCGCTATAGCCTTGCTGAGGTAATGCCATTAAGCGATTGTCACTATCTATCAGAAACGCATAACCTGTTTCGCCAACGCGAATGTTTGAAACGACATTCGTAATTTGAGTCAATTGCACATCCATGGCGGCAACACCCTGGAAGCGATTTTGAGCATTAAACACAGGCACACTGGTTGTGATAACTAAGCCATTCAACGCCGCATCTTGATATGGTGTGGACCAAACAACTTCGCGCTCTGGGTTATTTGTAGGTTCGGCATCTACATACCATACACGTCCAGTCACATCAAAATCTGGCGGGACGATATTGGCTAAATCTATATTTGGATAGTAAACAGTTTCTTTCAATATGCCACCGAAATAAATTGCCACAATATCGGGGTTATCTTCAAGAAATGACGGAATCATCAATTCGGTGTGTTTGAGCGAATTTAATTTTCGGGCGAGTGTATCAGTGAGTGGTACATCAGCTGGAATGAAGATAGACGATGCTTCATCATTGTTGTTGTCCCAACTGCCATTTTCAAGCCGTGAAAGCGATGTGTTTGCATCCCAATACATGCCACTATCAAGACTAGTGCGTTTATTCAAAATATCTTCAACAGTAGAACCGATAACAGCAGTGTCACTGCTTAGTGCGGTAAAGAAACTATTTAATAATGCGGCTTGTTCGCTACTTGTAGAGGCTAAGTTTTCTTCTACTCGATTGCGGATATTGCCTTCAAGTTGTGAAGTTAATTGACTGCCTGCTTGTTGAGTTCGGTAATACACATAAGCACCTAAACTCAAAATGACGAAGAATGTAATCAGCATATTGCTGAGAGTCAATTTCGAGCGCAGGTTGAGGCGTCCGAAGGCAGTATTCTCTAGCCAGTCAAAGAAATGGAAGCGGTTTTTCATCTTACGCTGAGCCTCCATTCACATTATCTTCTTTCAATTTGATAATCACCTCTGAGCCGGGGATAGAACGACCCAATTCTTCTACTGCGGTTTGCAATACATTTTCTAGGTTAATCGATGAACCAATTTTGCTGGTGATTTCGCTGATAGCTTGCTCTTTGATAACTTGGCGTTGCGACTCTTGGATGAGGCGAGCATTTTCAAGTGCCAATGACAAACGTTCTGAAACCGCTTCTGAAAGATTGATTTCATTGGTTGTCCATTGTTTTGCTTGGTCTGGCGCTTTGATGCGCATGACACCAATTACTTGACCGCGAAGTTTAATCGGCACGACAATAACAGGTTCTTCAGATTTTCCATTCGGTTGAATCACCATTGTTTCACCACGATTCAAGGCTTGTTGAATCTCTGCCGAGCCAACAGGTTCGGTTAGTTTTTTGCCTCCGCTGAGGCTTTGGTTAAATCCTACCATTCCTTCTTCACGGCTGAAGGTTTTCCAACCTTCTTGCAAGTTTTGACGGTATAGGGCTTGCACTTCACTGAGGGTGGTTTGTGTTTGTGAGAATAAGCGAGCATTGTCAATTGCAATGGCAATTTGGTCTGCTAAAATGTTTAAGGTGTTGGCATCATCTTCGGTGAAGGCGCCAGGTTTTTCGCTTTGTACATCTAATATACCGATGACTTCATCACGCAATTTGAGAGGAAGTGCCATTTCGGAACGGGTGATGGGGAGGTCGGGATTGTTGAAGTAAACCGCATCAAGCCCGACGTCTAGCGCGATGCGTGGTTCTCCAGATTTGGCAACATACCCAACGATTCCGCTTTCGCCGACTCTCAACTTGTGTCCACGTCTCAACATGGCTTGTCCACCTTCACTGTTTGCGGCTTGTAAGATGGCGTATTGTTTGGTTTCATCAAGTAAGAAAATACCTGTGTGATAAAAACCAAAACGTTCACTGACCAAGCGTGTGACCAACGAAAGCAAGGTATCTACTTTTTGTTCACTATTGACGAATTTGGAAATTTCACCAATTGCTAAAAGTTGATTGGCACGTTTATCGCTTTGGCGACGTGCAATTTCCAAGTCGGTGGTTCGTTCGGCAACACGTTTTTCAAGGTTTAGCAAAATTTCGCTTATTTGATTGGTCATACGGTTAAATGAATTTGCTAATGCACCAATTTCATCTGGCGATTCTGCTTCGGCACGCGCTTGTAAATCTCCCGATGAAACACGTTCAGCAATTTGTGTAAGGCGGGCAATGGGTCTGGTTAGGTATTGCGTCATGATAACGGCTAATAAACTTGCAACTGCAATCGCCGCGAGACCCAGTAACTGTGAAATGCGAGATACATTTGCAACTGTTTCTAAGGCATCATCACGGCTTTGTAATGTGACCACACGC
>DQGV01000150.1 GCA_003524705.1 Anaerolineae bacterium
ACTTCTGCAATCGTAGTCACTTTACGAGTACCATCGCGCATACGCTCTTGTTGCACAATCACATCTACTGCGCTTGCCACTTGTTCACGGATAGCACGCACGGGCAAATCCATACCAGCCATCAAACACATGGTTTCGATACGAGCCAATGCATCACGCGGACTATTCGCATGGGCAGTAGTCATAGAACCATCATGACCTGTATTCATGGCTTGTAACATGTCTAATGTTTCACCACCACGACACTCTCCTACTATAATTCTTTCAGGGCGCATACGAAGGGCATTAATCACCAAATCACGAATGGTAATTTCACCACGACCTTCAATGTTTGGCGGGCGAGATTCTAATGTCACAACATGTTCTTGACGAAGTTGCAACTCAGCCGCGTTTTCAATTGTTAAAATGCGTTCATCCGATGGAATAAAACTTGAAAGCACATTTAACAAAGTTGTTTTACCAGAACCAGTACCACCCGAAATAATGATATTCAAACGCGACTCTACACAAGCCTTTAAGAACTGAACCGACTCAGCCGAGATAGAGCCAAACTGAACCATCTGGTCAACCGTGATTGGATTTTTAGAAAATTTACGAATGGTCAGAACAGGTCCCACCAAAGAAATAGGTGGGATAACAGCATTTACACGAGACCCATCCGGCAAACGCGCATCTACATAAGGACTAGATTCATCAATACGTCGTCCTAATGGTGCAACGATACGATCAATAATTCTCATCACATGGTCATTACTCTCAAATGTAATTGGCACACGATGAATCTTACCTTTACGTTCAATATAAATATTCTTTGGTCCGTTCACCATAATTTCTGTAATAGTGTCATCTTCCAACAAAGATTGCAAAGGACCAAAACCTAAAATTTCAGCCGCAATCTGTTCAAACAAACGTGCACGCTCTGGACGTGAAAGAACAATATTTTCTTCAGCCAGAATTTGCTCAAACAAGCCTTGAATAGTACGGCGAACTTCTTCCGTCCGCGTCACATCCATCGAAGGGTCAATTTCAGCCAATAACTTATTTTGGACGCGGGTCTTCAAATCAAAATATGACCCTGCTTGCGGGGATGTTATTGGTGCACTGACTCTTCTAGCTTGCAACGAAGAAAGGCGGGATGAATCGCCTCCACCACCGCCTGAACCTGCTTGCCCACCTCCACCTGTTCCTTGCGCCGGCGGATTCGCATTAGTATTCCCCTGTGCATTATTATTTCCTTGACCTTGCTCAATACGTCGAAGTAACGACATAATAAAACTCCTTAACGTTTACCAATTGGCGCACCATCTACTGCCTCTATAGCAGTAATCCGCGCCCGAACTGCCTCAGCCAATGAGAGGATACCTCTTCCTATTGGTTGAGATTTATTATCTAACATAAAAGGTACGCCTCGATTTACCGCCGTAATCGCAACTTTCTCATCAAAAGGAATCGTGACGGCAATCTCATGTTTCAGGTTTTCACTAACACGTTCAGGTGAAATTGAAATTCTTTTATCAAAGCGATTCATAGCAAATACAACTCGTTCTTTGTTAATACCCATCGTTTGTAACAGATCTAAGAAAGAACGAGCATTCTTAATTGCAGGAATTTCTTGGGTTGTAATCAAAACCACCACATCACTACTATCAACCGTCGAAAGTACAACGTCCGTCAAAATAGTTGAAGTGTCAACCACAATATAAGAGTACATATTTTGAAGAAACTGTAAAACCTTTATAAATTGGTCGGCAGTAACTCGTTCCGCATATTCCGGTTTTTGTGGCGCCGCTAAAATACGAATACCAGAAGCCTCATGCTTAACTAGGATTTCATCTACTATTTCGTTATCTAAATCATCCACACGAGGTGCAATATCAAGAACTGTATTTTTGCCTTGCTCATTTACAAAGATAGCAACATCACCAAATTGCAAATTTCCATCTACTAGTACTGTGCGTGTATCTTCATTATTTAATGCAATTGCTAAATTAACGGCTACAGTTGTACAACCAGTGCCACCTTTTGGGCTATATACGACAATTATTTTTCCTCTTGTGGCAGGTGCAAAGCCTGTTACTGTTCCCATCATGCCAGGTCCAGAAACAGCCATTTGTTGTTTAGCACCTTTAGAGCGTTCACTATGTGCCATTTCACCAGCCCGCTTAATGGCTGAGATTAAATCATCCCCCATTGGAGGTTTGGTTAAGAAATCTCGTGCGCCAGCTAACATAGCACGGCGCATGTAATTTGGGTCACCTTGAACAGATAAAATTACAACCTGAATATGCGGCGATTTGCGTCGGATTTCTTCAGTTGCTGTAATCCCATCAACATCTGGCATATTAATATCCATTAGGATGACATCAGGGTCCATCTCACTAGCGAGCTGTATGCCTTCTCGCCCAGTACGAGCCGTGCCCACCACATCAACATCAGACTCGAATTGCAGTAACTTACGAACGTTTTCGCGTGTTTCTGCAATATCATCAACAATCAAGACACGAATTTTATCCATACTTAAGATATATCCACAGATTGAATTTTATTGTTCCGGCTCCACAGGAACATCATTTGGTAGAACTGGAGAAATCAAGGCTGTCAGAGCAGGTTGCATTGCATAAGGTAATTTTGCAGGTACCGGGATATTGTATTGACTTAGCAAAAATTGTAATGTGGAAGCCTCACTTGCAACTCTTGCCTGATCACTTGGGTTACGCAAAGTCAACATTAGTTTTGCATTCGAATATACTAAGTAAGATAATGTGATTGAGTCTTGAGGGGATACAACCAAAGTGACAATATCAGGCGCTACCGGTGCAGCAGGTTGAGCATTTGGGTCTTGTTGTTGTTCTGGGGCTGTAACAGCAGGTACAAGCGGAAAATTACCAAGCTTCAAAACAACCACATCTTGTAACAACATCTGACATACCATACGAGGGCGTTGCGCCTCAGCAGGAATCACATAAAAAGGTTGTTGAAGCGATGGATCCAATTCTAAACGGCCTTGTGCTGAATCTGCAGCCGCAACACCAAGTGAAAGAATTGGTAAACCTTCTGTTGTAAAACCAGTTGCAGTATCGCCCTGCCTTTGTACATTACCTAAACCTGTACCTGTTACGATAGCAGTTAGGTTAGGTAAAATTGTTTGAAATGAAGGGTCAACGTCTACAAATAGTAAACAAGCATTGATGTTTACATGGGCACCATCATTAACGGCATAGCCTGAAACAGACAAACGGTCCGTAGGTATAGACATAGCCGTCATACCGGGAGGAATCAATGATGCCCATTCAGGACCGGATACAGGTACAGCTGATGAAGCGTCTGAAACCATCGCTTCAGTAATGACAACGCCTTGGTCAAGCGGAAATCTTGCAACTTTCCCAACTAGAAGCGGAAGTTCATCCGGCGTAAACATGACTGCTACAAGATTTTCTTGGGGTACTCTTAAAGTAGCGAGTACATCTTCTGTAATCGGTGCACCTTGAGCAATATTCTGGGCAGCATAATAAACATCAACGAAGACCGGTCCAGTATCTTCCGGTTGTTGGTTAGATAAGAATTGGTTAATGGCAACGAAGCCCACTACCAAACCAATAATAATAATAAGTAGGACTAAAATCAGGGTACGGCCGCGACGCATAGTCTGCTCCTCTCAACGAGTTCTTTGTTATTTCTGTTACTTATAACATATTCATTATACAAGAAAAATGTCAAAAGCATATTATGGGGTGATGATAAAAGTACTATTAAACAATGGCTTAACAATCTTGTTAAGCCATTTTGATTAAGATTTAGCAGGAACGCTAAAAGAAATTCTTGCCCCAGACCCAATGGTACTATCTATTTCAAAATTTCCACCTAACATTTCAGCGCGTTCACGGATTAGTTTCAAACCGAGGTTTGAGGATTCTTTTAATATTTCTGGATCAAATCCTTTTCCGTTATCATCTACACTAATTCGGATGTTATCACTACCTAAATCTAAATGTGCTTTGACACTTGTGGCTTGGCTATGTCGAGCCGTGTTGCCAAGCAATTCTTGAAAGGCGCGAAAAATCATCACTTCAATATAAGGCTCAAAACGGCGTTCTGTACCTGTAATTGTTAGATTGACATCCAAAGCTGTTTGTTCTTTGAAAGCTTCGGCATATTTCTTAATGGTTGGTGCTAAACCTAAATCATCTAACATCATTGGGCGTAATTCAAAAATAAAATTGCGAACCTTTTGAAATGTTCCCATTGCAGAATTTTTCAGATTACCTAATTCTTCTTTTGCCTGTGCAGCATCTACATCTAATAGACGCATAGCAATTTCTGTTTGTAAAATAAAATTAGACAATGCTTGTGCAGGTCCATCATGCATTTGGCGAGACAATCTTTGACGCTCTGATTCTTGCGCATTGACAATCATCTCAATACCTGCCATTTGACTCTTTGCACCAGTGGAAGCAGAGGAACCATCCCCAGCGCCATTTCCAGATGAAAGAAGTTTTTCTAAAGTTGCTTTATATTTTTCAAGGTGTGATTTATCGTT
>DQGV01000186.1 GCA_003524705.1 Anaerolineae bacterium
GCTTCAAGGTTAAATAAATATACAGTTAAGTGACACATTACAAGGAAAAAATTATGGATGCACATATTCAAGTCAAAAATCTTAATGCATACTATGGTAAGCAACTTGCATTAAAAAATATCAACATTGAAATTCCCAAAAATCAAATCACCGTGATTATGGGACCTTCTGGTTGTGGCAAAACAACGTTGTTAAAAACATTCAATCGTTTTTTTGAATTAACAGAAAATACTCAACTGACTGGTGAAGTATTGGTAGATGGCGAAAATATTTATAACAAAGATGTAGATGTAACCGAAGTTCGCAAAGTAGTTGGTTTGTTGGCACAACGCCCATCTCCATTGCCTATGTCAATTTATGATAATGTCGCCTATGGAATGCGCATTCATCACCTAAGAAAGAACCGAGAAGAATATAAAACGGGAGTCAAGCATTATCTTGAAATCGCAGGCTTATGGGATGAAGTCCATCAGCGATTAAGTGAACCTGCCACCAGTTTATCTATCGGGCAACAACAACGCCTCTGTCTTGCGCGCGGCTTGGCAGTTGAACCTGAAATTATTCTCGGCGACGAACCAACCTCCGCACTTGACCCTATCTCTTCACAGAATATCGAAAGCCGTTTATTAGATTTGAAGAAACAATACACAACCGTAATTGTGACACACACACTTCGTCAAGCCAAACGCTTGGCAGATTATGTCATCTTCATGTACTTAGGTGAATTAATAGAAGCAGGTCCAGCCAAAGAAGTATTCTCAAACCCAAAGCATGAGAGAACAAAACAATATCTTGAAGGATTATTCTAAAATAAAGGACAGCCTACGGGCTGTCTTTTGATTTTAAGAGTTATTTTCATAGCAGGTATAATTGTTTCTGTTGAACACATTGGTGTTCTTCCCGATTGTAGAGTCGAATCTTAATTTGAGAAGGGCACATCTTCATGGAAACAAACATCGTTCTGTTTATTGTTGTGGGTTTTATTGCACAAATGATAGACGGCGCATTGGGCATGGCGTATGGCGTTAGTTCCAACACATTTTTATTAAGTTTAGGTATTCCACCTGCGGCGGCATCGGCAAGTGTACACATGGCAGAAGTAGTGACAACGGGAATCTCTGGTTTTTCCCACTGGAAACTTGGTAATGTGAATTGGAAACTTGTGCGTCGTTTACTTATCCCCGGTGTAATTGGTGGAATTATTGGGGCGTATGTCTTAACTTCAATTGATGGAGATATCATCAAACCATATATCGCGGTATATCTCTTAATCATGGGTGGCGTGATCATTTATAAAGCCTTCACTATGATCCCACGCAAAAAACCTGATGAATATCATGGACCTCGCATTAGCATTCTCGGTTTAATCGGCGGATTTTGTGATGCCGTTGGTGGTGGCGGTTGGGGACCTGTTGTCACTTCTACATTGGTTGCGCGCGGAAAACATCCATTGACCACTATTGGTTCAGTTAACTTCACAGAATTTTTTGTGGCACTGGGTCAATCTATTTTGTTTATCATCGCATTGGGTTTTGGCGAATACTGGCAAATTATTTTGGGATTGTTAATCGGTGGAGCCATTGCCGCTCCAATTGCTGCAAAGCTTGCTCAAAAGTTGCCAGCAAAAACTTTGATGATAATTGTAGGAACTGTCATTATTTTGTTGAGCATAAGAACCATTTATCTAACACTTCAAGGCGCTTAACTAAAGTATTACAAATGATTTGCCACAGAGCTATTTGAGAAAAAACTTAAATAGCTCTGTGGCTTAATTTATTAAGGTTATAATCTTTGACAATGAAAACCGTACGCATTCTTCTGATTACATTCACGCTTCTGACTTTCGTTGCGCCTGTTTTTGCGCAGGGAAACAGTTCCACTGCCGTCGTCCTCACCGCTGATGGACCCATCATGCCGCCGATGTTGGAATACATCAAACGTGGAATTGAACGAGCTGAACGAGTAGATGCTGAAGTAGTAATCATCGAATTAAATACACCGGGCGGTGCAGTAGATACAACCCTTGAAATCATTTCTGCTATGCGTGCAAGTGAAGTCCCTGTAGTTGTATATGTTTCCCCTCGCAATGCAATTGCAGGCAGTGCGGGCGCAATGATTACACTAGCAGGTCATGCTTCTGCTATGGCTCCAGAAACATCCATTGGTGCGGCAAGCCCAATTACCAGCACAGGTGAAAACTTAAATAGCACAGCAGATACCAAAGCCAAAGAGATTATCAAAGCATCCATTCGCCCGTATGTGACTCCACGCGGTGAAGAAGCCTTAGCATTAGCCGAATCTATGATTGATGATGCCATTGCTGTCACTGCCGATGAAGCCTTAGAAGTTAATCTAATTGATTTTATTGCTGATGATACAGAAGACCTCTTACAAGCATTAAATGGCTTCATCGTGCAAATGCCTACTGGTGAAAGAACTCTAAAAACAGAAGATATTCAAACGCAAGCAGTGAACATCAGTTTTATTGAAGCACTCTTGCTGTTACTCACAGACCCAAACATTTCATTTCTTTTATTAGCCATCGGTGTACAAGCCATCCTCATTGAAATCTCAACACCGGGTGGTTGGGTTGCAGGCTTTATTGGCGCAGTTTGTTTAACCCTAGCAACGTATGGCTTAGGCGTTTTACCTATCAATTGGTTTGGGATTATTTTCTTAATCATCGCTTTTGTTTTATTTATTTTAGATATCAAAGCCGCCACGCATGGCGCGTTAACCACTGCTGGTGTTGCATCATTTATTGTGGGTGCATTGGTTTTATTTAATTCACCGGGCACGCCGGAGTTTCAACGTGTATCTGTTCCATTAGTTGTGGGAACAGGTATTTTCATCGGTTTACTTTTCTTCGCAGTTTTAGTTTTCGCTTTACGCGCTTTACGAAATGCGATTCAAACTGGAAGTGAGAGTCTGATTGGGAAAACAGGAACCGCTAAAACGTCAGTAAAAGAAGCGGGTCAAGTGCAAGTTGAATCAGAATTATGGAGTGCATCCAAAGTAAAAGATTCAGAATCCATTAGTAAGGGCGATTTGATTGAAGTCGTCGAAGTTCGTGGATTGAGATTAATTGTAAA
>DQGV01000424.1 GCA_003524705.1 Anaerolineae bacterium
ATTTAGACGAAAACAGGATTTGTGCGAAGCATTGCTCTGCGACAAATCCCGTTTCAAATAGAGTGTGGCTGGGGTACCTGGATTCGAACCAAGATCCACAGCTCCAAAGGCTGGTGTGCTGCCATTGCACCATACCCCAGTGCGGGCAGTATTGTATCACAAAAATTTTACTTCCCGTCTGAAAGAATGCCAAGTTTTTTGGCTTCTTCTAATGACATAACATCCGGATTCGCAGATTTTTTGGCGTTCTTTTCGGCGGCTTCATTCCAAAAATCATCTACATTTTGTGCTTTGGTCTTTTGCGTGGGGGCTTGTTGCAGTAACTGCTCCATTTCAGGGGCGGGAACGGCTCGGGCTAATTTATCTGTTTGCTTGAGTGGAACAGTTTGAACGACGGTAGAAGCGGAAACTTCCTTCAATTCACCTGTCACACCCATAGATTTCAAAGCGCGTTCTAATTCAGTTCTTAAGGCAAGCAATCCACTTATCGTTTCTAAAACTCGTTCCTCTGTTGCCAACCCATTGCCTGCAATCAGCAAAGCATACATGGGCGTAACAGGAATAAAAAATAAATCGTGGTCACCATTGCTAAAGACATGATACGCATCTAAATTTTCTTGATGGTTATAACGAGCCACTTTTAAACTAGCACTATGAATCGACATCAACGAAGAAATTAAAGAGACTTCCATACTTGAGTCGCGCAATGAGCCTGTGCGCGCTTGCACCAAGCCTCTATCATTAAGAAGAAAAACCGCTTCTGCTCCTGCATCTTGCCTGAAGTTTGCAATCAAATCTGATACACGCGTATAGCGTTTCTCTTCAATTTGCTCGACATTTTTTTCCGGCGGAAAAATAGTTTGCACAAGCCCCAAACCACGTTCGACAGAATCTAAAAAGTCTGCCATCGGAATGGGTTTATCAAAAATTGCCAGTGCCCCAGCGTTTAGCATTTCATCGCGCGCTTTTTTATCGCTTGTACCAGTCACCAGAATCACTTTCACTTCTGGATGACGCACACGAATTTTATGCATTAATTCCACACCACTCATGCCGGGCAATTTGTAATCGGTCACCAGCAAATCTACTTTATGACGAGTAGATTCAAGCAAGGCTTCTTCGCCTGAAGGTGCTTCAGAGATTTTAATTTTGTCGTTTTTGAGCGTATCTAAGGCAGAGCGCAATAATTTCAAAATATCGCGTTGGTCATCTACCAGCAGAATTCTGCGTTCCATAGATTTCCTAATCCATCATCCAAATACAGATGAAATAAAAAGATAAATTCTTCGTGCAATCAATAAATAAATTATAGCAAACTTCACCTTGCAAACACTAATCAGTTTTGACAGGTTTCGCCGACCGCCATATCCTCAATATTCCAAAGCGGATTGGCAGTAGCATCTAACGTGAAGCCACAAACATCTGGGCGGGCGGCGGCAATGCGTAAACGATAAAAAAGAGGAATGGCTGGTAATTCTTCGGCAAAGATGATTTGCGTCTGGCGATATTGATTCAAATATTCTTGCTCGCCTCGGACGTACCCCTGAGCGGTTCGGCACGCGGAATCATATTCTTCATCCTGAAACCCCGTGATGTTTGTGCCGACAAATTCATTTTCATCATTTGGAATTTCAGATGACATAAACCAATGACAAGCCGGTTCTACACTTTCAACCCCTAAAGCATATTCAGCCAAATCAAATTGGCGACCAAATAACAAGCCATTCGGTGAATACAATTCGTTTTGTGAAAAATACTGGACGTTTAATCCAATGCCACATTCTGTTAGTGAATCTTCAAGAATGGCAGTCACTTGGCGGCGTTGAGCAGTGGATGTGGTGTAATAATTTAATTCCAGTGGAGCGTTATACGCCACATTGCGCACACTAATCGCGCGGCGTGGGGTAGATGGGTCATCATCATGGTCTTGCCAGCCTGCTTGTTCAAGTAATGAAATCCCAACTTCTGGGTCGTATGGAATCGCATCTAAGTTTGAGTCATACGTTGGATGATTCACTGGCACATAACTTGCAGGCACACTGGTAAAGCCAAATAAAACATTATCTACAACGGCTTGACGATTCAAGCAATAAGCAATCGCTTGGCGCGTATAAACATCTTCAAAATAGTTGGGTCTATCTTGCCCGACGACATAACCATTATCATACGAGGCGGGATTAAGTCCTAACCCTAACCATTCTACCGACATACCAGTTGTTACAAATGCTTGAGCTTGTTCAGCAGATTGCATTTCTTGCAGTAAGCCAACGTGATTCTCTAAATTAATCGAAGGGTCTAAGACATCACACCGCCCAGCGATTAATTCGGTCAGAGCAATATCTGGATCTGAGATAAAACGAAAGATGATTTCATCTGTTTTTGGGTAGCCATCTTGTATGCGGAAATAGTACGGATTTTTTGACAAGGTGATATGGTCATTCGGAATCCACTCTCTGACCATGTATGGTCCCCAACCTGTTGGTGTGCGTGAAGCAACATCAATTGAAGATAATTGGTCTGCAGAGAATTCACTCCATAAATGTCTTGGAGCAGGTTGCCAAAAGTTTGTAAAGAATGTTGGGTCAATAAAGCCAGGTATGCCAAACCATTGCAAAACATATGTATCAGCGGCTTCGTAAATTTGGGTACGGTCTATCAAATAAGAATTGACTTCGGTATCTGCTTGGATTTGAAATGAATAAATTGAATCGTCTGCAACCACAGGCGCACCATCTGACCAGGTTAAATCTGGGCGCATCCGAAAGGTAACAATCATTTGCTCCATTTCAATGGCATCGGTGCCGTCGAAAGTAATCACACAATCATCACTGCGACAATCAGCAGGCTTAACTTTTACGCCTGTTTCTAAAGTTGCTAGGTCTCCATTTGCATCTACAATTTGGCTTTGTGGTTCAACCGTAACGCGAGCAATCTGAGCATCACCATTTTCAAGCGTGGGCAATTGAGTCAATATCACGGGTTGATAATCATAATCAATGGTGTTAATTGGTCCGTTATAAATGGCGGCGAGGACACTTCGAGCAGGCGCGTTCAATTCACCAAATGGATATAAACTATTCGGTTCGCCTCCCAAGCACACCGTCAGCGTACTGATAGAAACTGTTGGGGTTGGTGAAGCAAGTATCCCCGTAGGTGTTGAGGCGCTTGGGGTTTCATCTGTATTTTGAAAGCGCACACATCCGGTTATCAATGTCAGCATGATTGCAAATGAAATTATTTTTTTCATGTTGAATATTATAACCATGTTAAATAAAAAGAGACTGCGCAAGCAGTCTCTTAATTTTATTCTGCCAGCCAACACGCCACAAAGTGACTGGGGCGAACTTCACGAAATTCAGGTTCCTCTTGACTACATTTTTCAACAGCAATCGGACAGCGTGTATGGAAGCGGCATCCTTTGGGCGGATTTAATGGACTTGGCACATCACCTTTGAGAATGGTTCTTCCGCGCTTCGCATCTGGATGTGCAACTGGAATCGCTGAAAGTAAAGCTTGAGTATACGGGTGGAGCGGTTCTTTATATAATGTATCACGGTCTGTGAGTTCGACCATTTTGCCCAAGTACATCACTGCCACGCGGTCTGAAATATGTTCGACCACACTTAAGTTATGTGCAATGAAAAGATAAGTAAGCCCAAATTCTTGTTGCAAGTCTTTGAGAATGTTGAGTACTTGTGATTGAATTGAAACATCCAACGCTGAGACAGGTTCATCACACACAATGAATTTTGGATTCAATGCTAATGCGCGCGCAATGCCAATGCGTTGACGTTGACCACCAGAAAATTCATGCGGGTAACGGCGAGCATGGTATTCTTCTAAACCAACTTTCTTC
>DQGV01000480.1 GCA_003524705.1 Anaerolineae bacterium
ATAAGTTAGAGATTGCTTCGGGCAAAGAACAAGAACGCCCTCGCAATGACATAAGATTATGAAAAAACTATCACGTCGAGACTTTATGAAATTGAGTGGATTGGGCATGGCAAGTTTGCTTGCCCCTCCGCTCAATTTTGATTTTCAGGATGAATTTATTCCTCAACAAGGGCGTGTGACCACACGTACCATTTGGGTATATGATGAGCCGACTTTTCAAGCCAATCGCCTAAAAATTTATACGCGTGATTCTTTGGTCAACATCACCAACACCGCCGTCAGTGACGATACTTCCGCACACAATCGCGTCTGGTATCAGATTGATAAAGTTGGTTATACCTATTCTGGTAATGTTCAACCAGTGAAAACAAATCTAAACACACCGCGTTTAGATATTCCGCAAGAAGGTTTATTGAGTGAAGTTAGTGTGCCTTTTACAGATGCACATGAAGAACCAGATTCTGAATCAAACGTAGCCTATCGAATCTATTTTGAAACCACACATTGGATTAAGTCTGTCATTGTCAGTGATAAAGATGGGCAAGTTTGGTATCAAATAAGAGATGATAAATGGGATAAGTTGTATTATGCGCGGGCAGAGCATCTGCGTATATTTACTGTTGAGGAATTAGCACCCATTTCTCCCGAAGTTCCGAACCGTGAAAAGAAAATTGTCGTACGCTTAGAGAGTCAAATTGTCATCGCTTATGAAAATAATCAAGTTGTTTTTAGTGTGCCCGCCGCTACTGGTGGAATTTTAAGAAGTGGCACATACACCACGCCACAAGGAAATTTTGTAACTTGGTTCAAAAGACCGTCACGTCACATGGCATCCGGTGATTTAGCATCGAATGGTTATGATTTGCCCGGCGTTCCGTGGGTGCAATACATCAATGAAAGTGGCGTTGCATTTCACGGCACATTTTGGCACAATGATTTCGGCAGACCACGTTCACGCGGTTGTATCAATTTATATAACAGCAATGCAAAATGGTTGTATCTTTGGACGACGCCTCAAGTGCCTTACAACAAAGAACTTTCTATCAACGGCTTGGGAACAAAAGTTGAAATTAAGATTTAATTTTCTTAACTCCCTCTCAAACTTTTTATTTACAATTTGACCATGACAATTTCTCAACTTTCCCGTCGAGACTTTTTAAAGCTGACCGCCTCTGGCGTACTTGGGCTTGCTCTCTCCGAACTCGGCATTGACTTTGCCTCAGCCGCTCCGCCTACCTCGCAAGGGTTGGCATTGTTCAGTGGTGTACAAATTTATGATGCCCCTTTTTTAACTGCCAATAAAGTTGATTTGCTTCGTAAAGATGAAGTGATTGACTTAATCAGTGATGCACAAGGTGACCAGTTTGATAATAAATTTAATACCACGTGGTATCAAATTGACAGAGGCTTTGTTCCATCTGGCGTGATTTTGCCGGTAGAAACAAAATTTCAAAAACCTGTCTATGAAATTCCTGCCGAAGGCAAAGTTGCCGAAGTCAGTGTGCCATATAGCCTCACTTATCGTGCGCCATATACGTTTGCAAAAAATGCACATCGTATTTATTACGAAACCACGCATTGGATAAATAAGGTCATCATTACCCGTGAAGAAAAAACAGTTTGGTATGAGTTTTATGACAATGTGCTAAAAGAAACTTTTTATGCACCTGCGTATAACATGCGCATCATTCCTGATGAAGAGTTAACGCAACTCTCTCCAGAAGTTCCTAATGAAGAAAAATTGTTACATGTTGACCTTGCCACTCAAATGGTGACTGCCTTTGAAGGGCAAAACATGGTTTTATCTGTGCGCTGTTCTAGTGGAGACCGAGGCACTGAAACCCCCAAAGGTGAATGGTTTACATATCACAAAGGTCCATCTATTCACATGACAAATTTCGGCGATGCTGTTGCAAACATTTACAGTTTGCCCGGTGTACCTTGGGTTTCGTTCTTTACAGGGTCTGGTCATGCATTTCACGGAACCTATTGGCACAATGATTATGGTCGCCCGCGTAGTAATGGATGTGTGAATCTTCCGTCTAGTGTTTCTAAATGGGTGTATCGCTGGACGAGCCCAGTTGTGCCAGCCAATGAAGATTATTTGCAATTACCCGGTCAAGGGACGAGAGTGATTGTTGAATAGTACTTTTGAGAGAATGCAGTAAATACCTTCTAATGATATTCTTCTGAAAATTATTCATAAATCAAAAGGAAAAAGAAATGAATCCAATTTTTCAACATTCGCAATATTTACTCAAACGCCAAGTCTTCGCATTGACTGGCAAATTCCGTTTTTTTGATGCCGCTGGCAATCAAGTCATGTTCAGTGAGCAAAAAATGTTCCGCTGGAAAGAAGATATCCGCGTGTATGCAGATGAAGCGAAAACACAAGAAGTACTGGCGATTAAAGCCCGCCAAATCATTGATTTCTCCGCCGCGTTTGATGTAGTTGATAGTGCTACAAATCAAAAAGTTGGAGCATTACGCCGCAGAGGTCTGGCTTCATTGCTCCGTGACGAATGGGAAGTGTTAGACGTCAACGATAATGTCATCGGCAAATTGTTTGAAGACAGCATGGGTTTGGCTTTGGTACGCAGATTTTTATCTAGCCTTGTGCCACAAAATTACGATATTACTTTTGGCGAAACTCGCGTGGCAGATTTGAAACAAAATTTCAACCCATTTGCCTATCAACTCAATATTGATTTCAGCATGGATACCACCGGCAGATTAGACCGCAGACTTGGTATTGCGGCTGGTATTTTGCTCGCGGCTGTTGAAGGAAGACAAAGTTAGGTAACGAATCTCTCTTTCTTCTTTCCTCTTCGTTGAATTTGGAAAGAAGAAAGAGGAAAGAATCGTCATAACGCAATGACTTCTTCTCCTCTCTTTGCTGGTCTCGTTGTAGATGAAAATGGCAAACTTGCTGAATCTGCTTTTATCGGCACTGAACCTGCTTATGTTGTAGATGATGATGGCTTTAAGCGTCACATCCCTGCTGAACAAATTGACCGCGCTGTATTAAGTCAATTTGCAGAGATGATGAAAGGCAGTGAAGACCTTCTCTCAAAAGAAACTGCCAAGATGTTAGGTCAAGATGACCCATTTTCACAAGCCATGATTCAAAATCAATTGAAAAATATTGAACAGCAATTTGATTTGATTCTAAAAACTGGTTTGCCGGAAGATATGCGTGCGTATTTAGGGATGATGGGATTCAAAATCGTGATTAATTATCATGGTGAAATTGTAAGAGTGGAACAGCCGGGGTCAGCGAGTGATGAAGGTGAATAAAACAAAAAATCCGAAGTCTTCAAGACTTCGGATTTTTATTTATATTTTCTCAACCACCCAAAAATGTGAAATACCTAATATTTTCAATGGCGTTTTTTCAAGAAACTGTAAAACTGCGCGTAAAAATTTTCCTAACATTCCAAATTTAGCAATAATGTTATCGTACGCGCCGAAGATGATTGTTCGTTCAATAAATTTAACAGGCAAGCCTTCAAATAATTTGTGCAAATCTTTTTTTGTATAAACGTTTACATGCGGGGCGAGTTTATCGCGTAAAAAGCGTGGCAGATAATTCACAAACAATTTGTTGCCGAAATAATATTTACCTTTCCAAAAAATGCCATGCGTCTCAACAGGATACCAACGATTGGGGCAAAAAATCACAACACGCCCACCAACTTTCAATACGCGAATCATTTCGACAATCGCGGAGCGGTCACTGCTGACGTGTTCGATCACTTCGTGGCTGAGAATCAGGTCGAACGTCGAAGAAGGAAGCGGAAGAAATTCCCCAGCGGCGTTGATAATTTTATCTGAGACGTTTCGCGCCTCTTTCGCACGGTCAAAATCGTATTCTAAACCTGTGACATTTCCTCCTGCCTCAGCCATTTTTTTGACGTACATACCGACGCCACATCCGTTTTCCAAAATATTTTTTTGAATACGTTCACCAGCAAATTTTAGAATCATTTCCAAGCGGCGTTGTTGACCATCACGCCACACATACGAAGGTTCGCCACGTAATGCGGCTTTAGGCATTTCATTTTGAGTCATGGGGCAAAATTATAAGCGAAAAGATTTAGCCACAGAGT
>DQGV01000301.1 GCA_003524705.1 Anaerolineae bacterium
TCTTATTTATTGCGCAATCAATCCAAAGCACCTGGCTCTCCAAAATCGTTGATGTGGGAAGATATCAAAGAAATCCGCAAGAAATATGACGAACTGATGAGTACATAAACAAAATTCTGAAGTCTTAAAGACTTCAGAATTTTTATTTTTATCTCGCTCTCAAAAATTCTCGTATCGAAATCGAAGCCGCCGCGCCTTCCCCTACTGCCGAAGCGACTTGTTTTGTACTGCTATGACGAACATCACCAGCCGCGAAAATACCGGGGATATTTGTCTCAAATGGAATTGCTTGCTTTGCCTCTTCTTTATGCGTCAAGTCGTGACCTGTTAGCACAAATCCGTATTTATCCATATCTACATAATTTTTCAAAAATTCCGTATTCGGGGTTTGACCAATAAAAATAAACGCCGCAGCTGGATGAATTTCTTCTTGCTTGTCACTATCTTTGTAATGATATTTAATCGTCTTGAGTTTTGAATCTTGTCCTTCAAACGCATCTACAATCACATTGTATTTGACTTCCATTTTTGAATTAGGCTGATTAACTTTATCAATGGCGATTTGGCTGGCTGTGAGTTTATCACCACGAACAAGTAAAGTCACTTTTTCGGCAAAGTTTGTGAGATGCAAACCTTCTTCTACTGCTGAATTTCCTCCACCCACTACAACAATTTCTTTGGCACCTTTATAAAATGGACCATCACATGTGGCACAGAAATGAATCCCTGCGCCAATGTAATCATCTTCACCGGGCACTTCTAAACGGCGATACGATGCACCCGTCGTTACTAACAAAGCACTGGAATGATAATGTTTGCCATCGGATGTATACACTTCATGATAGCCTTCTTCGTTTTCAAGTTTTTCAACATCTACGGCTTGTAAAATTTCTACATTGAAACGGCGGGCTTGTTGTGTGACTCGTTCGGAAAATTCTTGTCCGCTAATGCCTTCGGGGAAGCCGGGGAAATTATCAAGCCCGACAGTGATTCCCGCTTGCCCACCCAAGCCTGACCGTTCGATAAGAAGCGTATCTGCCCCTTCGCGGGCGGCATAAATCGCGGCAGTTAATCCTGCTGGTCCGCCGCCGATGATAATCAAATCATAATAAGTTTTCTTGGCTTCGGTTTTCAAACCAAGTTTTTTAGCAAGCTCCGCATTGGATGGTTCCACTAAAAACGAATCATCTTCAAAAACGATGGTTGGGATAATTCTCTTGCCATTATTTTTTTGCAATACGTACTGCTCAGCTTCTTTATCTTGTTCAATATCAATCCAATTGAATGGAACAAATTGCTCTCCTAAAAATTTTTTCGCGCGACGACAATCAGGACACCAATAGGCACCATACACAGTAATTTTTTGTTCAGCCATAAGAACCTCCAGTGTTAAATTCTATGACAACGCAATTGACATCAAACATACGTTTACAAAATGGTATATTTGACTAGAAAAATAAAGGTAAGAAAAATCATGCCAACAAAATCTACTAAAGCCAAAAAATCAAAAAAACAAGAAAAAATTGAAGAACCCGTTTGGACGTATCGCGGATACAAATTACAAACCAGCGAGTTTGTGACTGCCATGGTACATTTCTTCCGCGCTGAAATTCAACGCGCCAATGTGTGGCGACAACGTTTAGATACAACTACAAACTGGGCAGTGGTTGCAACAGGTGCAACATTATCTATTGCATTTAGTCAATCAGAAGTGCATCATGGAATCATTCTATTAAACACATTATTGGTTTTATGGTTTTTATTTATTGAAGCACGTCGTTATCGTTATTATGAATTATGGAGTTATCGCGTGCGATTAATGGAAACAGATTTTTACGCCGCTATGCTCGTGCCACCATTTCATCCATCACCAGAGTGGGCAGAAAATTTAGCAGAAAATTTACTCACACCAAGTTTTCCAATTTCACTATCAGAAGCGTTTGGTCGTCGCTTGCGCCGAAATTATTTATGGATATTTTTAATTTTATATGCTTCATGGGTTGCAAAAATTTGGCTCTTCCCCACACCCGCAAAAGATTTTGCAGAATTTATCGAACGCAGCCAAGTCGGTCCTATTTCAGGTGAAATCATGATTGGGCTCGGAGTCGCCCTATATGTATTTTTAGGTGTGTTTGCAGTTATCACAATCAACTTGACTCGCGCCACAGGTGAAGTTCTTCCAAGGTTTGGATATGAAACCGCCACTGCCGCGCCGAGTGAACAAGGCAAACCAAAAGGATTACGCGCCTTACTCGCGCCTCGTTCTCGACGCAGACAATTGCTTGCCCTCATCATCACTGACCAACCCGACGCAGTTTCGAATCGCATTCTGACAGATATGAAACGTGGAGTCACTGCCCTAGCAGGCAAAGGCATGTACACCGGCAAAGACCGTTCTATCTTGTTATGTGCATTAACTGTCACAGAAGCACATAACCTCAAGTCGGCAGTTGCAAAAGAAGATTCAAAAGCCGTTGTGATTGTGTCACCTGCTCAAGAAATTCTCGGCGGCGGATTCGCTCCACTGACGGAAAAATAAATTAATTCGTAGGGACACAGCGAGTCATTTGATGATACTGGTAGTGATTTGTTTCGCTGTGTCCCTACAAGATTAAAGAAAATATTCCCACAGCAAAACCAAGCATAAATTAAAGAAAGAGGCGTTTGGTATAATCTCCCCACTATGAACTTGAAATATCACATCTGGACTGAAGGCTGTCAAATGAACGTCGCCGACTCGCAACGAGTTGGTTCTTCATTGGAGCACCTTGGCTACACCTTAACGGAAACGATTGAAGAAGCCGATGTGATTGTGCTGAATACTTGCGTGGTGCGTCAACAAGCTGAAGACAAAGCTATGGGGCGTGTGACTTCGCTTGCTCCATTGAAAAAGAAAAATCCGAATTTAGTCATCAATGTGATGGGATGTATGGTTGGTGTGCGTGGTGCAGAAAAACTTCGCGCTAAACTTCCGTTTGTGGATGTATTCTCTCCGCCATCTGATCCCGGCCCATTGATTTCACATTTAACACAAGGTGAAATTCGTTCGTTAGAAAATTCTGAAACCACGCGCCGCTTTTTGATGATGGATGATGAATTAATTTTGCCCATTGCTGAGCAAGGCAAAGCGGTTACGGCGCATGTACCCATTGTGTATGGTTGTTCCCATGCTTGCACATTTTGTATCATTCCATACAAACGTGGTGCCGAACGTTCACGCCCTGTTGGTGATATTGTTGCTGAAATTCGTTCGCTTGCAAAACAAGGCGTAAAAGAAATTACATTGCTTGGTCAAATTGTGGATCGTTATGGAAAAGATATTCCTGATGGTCCAAACCTCGCCGCGCTTCTGCGCATCATTCATGAAATTGAAGGTGTAGAACGCATTCGATTTTTAACTTCGCATCCAAATTATTTTGATGATGATTTAATTCAAGCCATCGCCGAACTTCCGCGTGTGATGCCACATATTGAATTGCCCATTCAAGCGGGCGATGATGAAGTTTTGTTAAACATGAAACGCGGATACACTCAACAGCAATATCGTGATTTGATTGCAAAAATCCGTTCACGGATTCCAGATTGTTCGATTGCGACTGACATCATCGTTGGATTTCCCGGCGAAACCGAAGAACAATATATGGAAACACATCGCCTCTTATCTGACCTGAAACTTGATGTTGTTCATTTAGCAAGATACTCCGTTCGAGAGGGTACTGTCGCCGCCCGCCGCATGGAAGATAATGTTCCCGAAGAAGATAAGCTTCGCCGTTTGCACATGCTCGATGATTTGCAAGAAAAAATTGTGGATGAAATTAACAAAAAATATCTCGGCGAAAAAGTAGATGTGCTCTTTGAAGATAAAGTCAAAGACCGCTGGCGTGGACGCACTCCCACAAACAAATTAGTCTTTGTCGTATCTGATGAAGACTTACGTGGAAAAATTCTCCCTGTAACAGTTACATGGACAGGTCCATGGTCAATGCAAGCAGTGTTGCAGAAACAACCTGAATTGATTTCGTTGTAATCACGTAGGGGCGGGGTTATCCCGCCCTTTTTATTTGGGCGAGGAGACCTCGCCCCTA
>DQGV01000278.1 GCA_003524705.1 Anaerolineae bacterium
GCTCCGGTAATTAAAAAATTCATAAATGTATTATAAGGGGAAATAGTTCATTGACGAGATTATCAAATATTTTGTTTTACAAATTCAGCCCAAATGATTTCTAATTCACTGGCTACGTCTTTAGGAATTTGCACACCAGACATGCGAACATCCCAATGCATATTTGAAAGTGCAGGCATGTTTAATAATCCGCGTTCTAAAATTGGCTGTGATTCTGGGTCCAATAAAACATCGTACTGAATCTCTACATAATTTGCTGTTTCACCCGATGCAGATTTTTTCTTATCCCAATGCAAACCTTGAAAAGAATCTTTTGTGACAAAACCCGAAGCAAAAATTCCTTTCGGTTTTTCACCTAACCGAATGATAAAAAATCTATCACCTTTCAATACTTTTCTGGATGTGCCTGTTCCCCAACGGTCTAAAACTTTTTTACCTTGTTTTACCTTTTGAGATGTTTCTTCAAGGTCGTGCCATCGCCAAAGTTTGGGATTCCATGCGAGCAGATAGGTTTTCATTTATAAGATTATCTTTGAAATTGTGCAATAGCGTCTTCTACAAATGGACGACCAGTTTTTTTATAAACATCAATCAAGTCATTGACATTGTAAGGCAAGCGTCGAAATTCTACGCCAATGTTGCCGTTCTCAATATTGAGTATTGCATACTCAGCCCAACTATCTACATGAAAAATTCCGTCGGGTTGATATGAACTAAAAGGTAAACCGACACTGCCGGGGTTAAGAAAGAAGCGTTCGCCACATCTGCGGATTTGTTGTGTGTGGGTGTGTCCGCCTGCTAAAATATTTTTACTAAACGCGCCAAGATATTTTTGAAATTCTTCTTCGCTTGTGGTTGGCAAGATGATGTGGTCAAAATCGGTGGGTGAGCCGTGAAAGCATAACAAATCTAAATCTTTTTCTAAGTTGATAGTAACTGTCGGCTGAAAACTTTTTATAAAATTTATGTTTTCATCATCGAGCTGAGATAAAGACCACTCACGAATCACTTGCATCTTTTTGAGTCGTTCTTCTGGAATTGGGTCTTTGCCTGTTTCTTCACCTTTGATTAACCAACCGTCTGCATTTCCCATCACTACTGGACAATTCATCTTTCGCAGGCGATTGACTGTTTCTTTCGGTTGAGCACCACCTTGTATCGCATCACCCAAACATACAACCTGATTCACACCTTGAGCCTTTATATCCGCTTCAACTTTTTGAAAAGCAAAATCGTTTCCGTGCATATCTGAGATGATGGCAATGCGCATGATATTTTCTCCTTTTTGAAAATTATAATCTTATTCATTCCGTCATTGCGAGGAGTTGCGTAGCAACGACGAAGCAATCTCCAAATTAGTCATAAGATTGCTTCGGACGAAGTGCGTCGTCCTCGCAATGACGGGTACATTTTTTATTGACTTATTCAATTTCATGTGTTATTGTTGGGGCTAGATAGGAAAACGGTAAGTTACGTTGGCTTGAAGAACAGCAACAGCTCACAGTTTCACTGTGGGCTGTTTTGTTTTGACCTCCGATGGAACAAACAGATTGACCTATAAAATTTTTATTGCCATAGGAGGCAAAACATGTCTGAAAGAATTATCGGTACAGTAAAGTGGTTCAATGGTGACAAAGGCTTCGGCTTCATCGAACGCGAAGGTGGAAAGGACGTTTTCGTCCATTTCTCCGCTATTCAAGGCGATGGTTACAAGAACCTGCAAGAAGGACAAAAGGTCGAGTTCACAGTTGAACAAGGTCCTAAAGGTCCGCAAGCAAGTAACGTAACTGTATTGAGCTAAGACAAAAAAGAGCCTGATGTGAAAACATCAGGCTCTTTTTGATTCTTTATTTTCTTCTCGGTGCTAACTTATTTCTAGTCCAACTTTTCGGTGTATGAGCAGGTTTGGGTGGGCGGCGAGAGTTATCAGCGTGTGAACCTCTTCCATGTCCAGAAGCCTGTTTAGGCGGGGCAGGAAGCGTGTAATTAAATCCATCAAGCGTTTCACGCTTAATTTCATGCCCCATAATTCGTTCGAGCGTGCGAATCATATCTTTATCTTCATCGGTGATTAAAGTAAACGCATCACCAGTTCTTTTTGCGCGACCCGTGCGACCAATGCGATGAATATAAGCATCGGCTGTATCGGGCATATCATAATTAATAACGTGCGAAATACTTTCAACATCAAGTCCGCGTGCGGCAATATCAGTTGCAACCATAATAGGATGCGTGCCTGATTTGAAATCTTTTAACGCCGTTTGGCGTTGACCTTGCGAACGGTCACCATGCAAACTGGTTACTTTGAATCCAGCCTGATGAATTTGCCGAGCAACTTTTTGTGCGCGATATTTTGTGCGCGTGAAAACCAGAACAGAATCAGTATCAGTTCTTTTTAATAACTCAAGTAACAATGCAGATTTCAAATGTGGTGGCACAGGATACAACGCATGTGTCACTGTATGCGCAGGTTTGATAATGCCCATCGAAATTTTTTGTGGTTGTTTCAATACTTGTTGTGCCAGCAATTCAACATCAGCAGGGAATGTTGCCGAGAAAAAAAGTGTTTGTCGTTTTTCAGGCACAGCCTTCACAATGCGGCGCACATCAGGCAAAAAACCCATATCAAACATTCTATCAGCTTCATCTAACACAAGAATTTCAATGTGATTCATTTTTGCATGTCCTTGCCCAATTAAATCTAAAAGACGACCTGGACACGCAACCAGAATCTCTGCGCCATTTCGTAAGGCTTGGATTTGAGAACCGCTTCCGACTCCGCCATAAATGGTTGCACTCTTCAACTTTGTACCAACGGATAGAGTCTTAATCACATCATTAATTTGGTCTGCAAGTTCTCGCGTTGGCGCAACAATTAACGCACGTGGAACATTTCGCTGACCATGCAATAATTTATTTAAGATAGGCAAAACAAACGATGCAGTTTTGCCTGTGCCTGTTTGAGCCGTGCCGATGATATCTCGTCCACGTAATGCGGCAGGGATAGCGGCTTCTTGAATTGGAGTGGCGGTTTCGTAACCCGCTTTTTTAATTCCCTGCATTAAGCGAGGGTCTAATTTAAATTCATTAAAGTTCATATATTCCTTTTATTTTCAATCTGATTATATCTCTTGTTTACCTATCATCCCCAAAAGGAAAGCACGGATTTGGCTTGCTGTTTCTTCCCATATCGGCTGTTGAATATATCTTTTTCTGGCATTAAGAGAAAGTTCAACGAGTAATTCTCTATATTCCGCAAGGTTTGAAATAATGTTTGCAAGTGACTCTGAATCATTTGGTTCGATTAAATAGCCAGTTTTTCCACCTTCAATCACTTCGCTTGCCGCGCCAGCCGTTGTACCAATTGCGGGGAGTCCAAAACACATGCCTTCGAGATACACAATCCCAAAACCTTCATAACTGGATGGAACGATAAGAATGTGAGCATTTTTAAGTTTTTCTTTTAATGGTTCATTGTTCAAAGAATTATGAAGAAAGATGAAAGAAGAAAGATTATTCTTAGTTATGATTTTTTTTATCTTCTCAACATATTCAGGCTCAACACTTAGTGATCCTACAACATCTACACTAATCGCTGAACGCTGATTGCTGACAGCTTCTAGCAAAGTATGTAACCCCTTCCTCTCCATTACATTCCCTAAAAACAAAATTCTTAACTCTTCGGATTTACTTCTTTCAATAATTTCTTTTTCCGAAATTGCTTCACCAAATCTATCAGTGGGTGGATAAGCAACAATAGAAGGTTTTTCATTAACCATTAATCCATTAACCACCTCTTTTGTTGTCCGCGAATTAAAAATAAACCCGTCTACACTTTGCAAATATTTCTTTTCGATAATTCGATAA
>DQGV01000382.1:0-3130 GCA_003524705.1 Anaerolineae bacterium
TGGCACTTTGCCTCGCCCCTACATTTTCTATCTTCCTTCTATTAAGTGTTCGTGGTCTAACCTGCCAGACGTCCATTCTTTGAGTTGTGACAACATCACGGCAATGAAAATTAAAACACATCCTATGATTTGTATCATAACGAGAGTTTCATTTAATATCAACCAACCTGCTAAAACGGCAAAGACTGCTTCAAGGCTGAGAATCAGGGCGGCGTCGGCGGGAGGCGTGTGACGTTGTGCCCAAATCTGCAAGGTGTAGCATAATCCTAATGAAAAGAAGGCAGTATATCCGATGGCGAATAATAGCTGCGGATTAAATTGCATAGCAGACTCAATGACGATACCTACACCGAGATTCAACATTCCGCACACGATTAATTGACCTACAGAAAACGTCAGTGCTTCAAATTTGGAGGCAAACTTGCCTAATAAAATAACATGAATCGTCCAAAATAATGCGCCGATTAATTCTAACAAGTCGCCAAATTGAATGTGAAATGTTCCGCCAGTGGAAAGTAAAAATGCGCCAATCATTGCCAATACGACTGCCACGATATAAATCCAATGTGGTTTTTCGCCCCAGAAAATAAATAAGACAATCGGAATCAGAACGACATATAAACTGGTGATAAAGCCTGCATTGCCTGCCGTTGTGTATAACATGCCCGCTTGTTGAAACGCCGCGGCGACAAATAAAACAAACCCTGCAATGAACATCCACATATATTGTGGACGTGATATTTTTTGCGTTCGAAATATTTTCCATGCAAATGGCAAAACAACCAAGCCTGCTAATAAATATCGGTAGCCGTTAAATTGATACACGCTCCCCAATTGACCCGCGACTCGTTGTGCTACAAATGCCGAACCCCAAATGATGGAGATGATGAATAATGTTATGTCTGCTTTTAGACGCATAAGCTCCTTTGAGTAACTTGTTGTATTAGGCACTAAAGAACACATACTATAACAAGAGAAAAATAATGTTGAATAATAATTTATAATTGCGGAATGTCAAATTTATCTCCTTCCGCACAAAGAATTCAAGAATTATTAAATTCGCTTGGTTATTCATACACAGTCATTGAACATGCCGAGTCAACACGCACAGCGCAAGAAGCGGCAGACCGTGCAGGGTGTGAGTTAGGTCAAATTGTAAAGTCATTGATTTTCATGGGAAAAGAAAGCAAAAAGCCGATTTTAGTTTTAACAAGTGGCGCAAACCGCGTGGATGAAAAGTTAATCAGCAACTATGCCGGTGAATCTATTGGGCGAGCCGATGCAAATTTCGTCCGCGAAGTGACAGGTTTTGCAATTGGCGGCGTGCCTCCAATTGGTCACGCGCAAAAAATGGAAACATATTTAGATGAAGATTTTTTGCAATATAAAACCATTTGGGCAGCGGCAGGGACTCCAAATGCCATTTTTGAATTACAGACTGATGATTTACAGAAAATGACAGACGGGAAAATTGTAAAGATAAAATAAGCTAGAGGCAAATTATGAAAAACTATTTTGCACTCAATTACACTGGCGAACCATTTGAATTATATGGCACTGCGCATTTTATTGCTTTAGTAATTATTACTTTATTTTGTCTATCCTTTTTGTATTTAAGAAATATATTCAATGAAGAACAAAAGAAGAGATTTCGTCGCTTTCTCTTTGCCTTTCTTGTTTTGGATGAAATCTCTTGGCACACTTGGGCAATCTATTGGGGTGTTTGGGATGTAAACACTATGCTTCCGTTACACATGTGTAGTGTAATGGTGTGGGTTTCAGCCTTTATGTTATTGACCAAAAACTATACAGCGTATGAACTCGTGTATTTTCTCGGCATTGGCGGCGCAACACAAGCGCTGTTAACTCCAGATGCCAGTGGATATGGCTTTCCGCATTTTCGTGCCTTTCAAACGTTTATTGGGCATGGCTTATTAGTTGCTATTCCAATTTACATGACGATTGTTGAAGGCTTTCGTCCGACTTTACAATCGTTTAAACGTGTTTTCATTTGGACGAATCTGTATATGATTCCAATTTTCTTTTTGAATTTAGTCATTGGTAGTAATTATCTTTTCATTGCCTATAAACCTGAATTTACCACTCTGCTAGATTTACTCGCACCATGGCCATGGTATGTTCTGCAATTAGAGGTAATTGGATTCGCCATTTTATTCATTTTGTATTTCCCATTTTTGATTAAAGACCTGCGCCTCAAAAAACAAGCAGTAACAATTTAACTAAACATTATGGATTACGTCCATACTATCCATTGCACAATTCCAACCAATAATCCTAAAAGTATTCCGCCTATCACTTCTAGCGGCGTGTGACCAATGACTTCTTTCAACTCGTTCTCATCCCACATATGACCTTTCAACAATTCCTCAAACAATAAATTAATTCGCTCCGCATGCATGCCTGCTTGTCGGCGCACACCTGCGGCATCATACGTCACAATCATCGTAAGTGCCACTGCAATACCAAATAAAGGATTATCAAATCCGTGATACAACCCAACTGCTAATGTGCCAGCCACCATCATCGCCGAGTGTGATGATGGCATCCCCCCTGCCGCAAAAAACATAGTCCATAACCAACGACGTGAACGTAAATATTCTGTGGGAATTTTAAAAACCTGCGCCAGAAACCATCCTAGCATTGCGGCAATAAAAACTTTATTGTGTAGCACGTCTAAAATATTCATTCAGATTCTTCCTCAAACGGAATCAAAGATTCACCTGCTAATTTTTGGATTTTCAATTGAGCAGACTCAAGCGATGCGCCACACTTTTTGATTAATTCCTGCCCGCGTTCAAATAACTTCATCGCCTCTTCTAGCGGATTTTGTTCTGATTCTAAAACCNNCATCATACGTCACAATCATCGTAATCGCTACAGCAATGCCAAATAATGGATTATCAAACCCGTGATACAACCCAACTGCTAAAGTTCCCGCAACCATCATCGCAGAATGTGATGATGGCATCCCGCCGGGTGCAAAAAACATTGTCCATAACCAACGGCGTGAACGTAAGTATTCCGTTGGTATTTTCAAGGCTTGTGCCACAAACCAACCCAACATACAAGCAATAAAAACCTTATTCTGAAAAACATCTAAAATATTCAT
>DQGV01000382.1:3277-3559 GCA_003524705.1 Anaerolineae bacterium
TTCTGATTCTAAAACCTCAACAATCGACTCCAATTCAGCCAGTGCTTCTTCATACGTTAGTTCGTCTACAGGTTTTTGTGTTGATTTTGACTTTGCCATAATAACTCCATTCACTATTCACTATTCACTTCAAACTCACCATCACTCACTCTAACTTTCAAATCGCCTTTTGCTTGCGAAACTGTTGACACAACCAAGCCATCTGATTTGCGGGTGATGATAGCATATCCGCGAGACAAAACGCCTTCAGGGTTCAGCGATTGCAAGCGTTTTGATATTCCA
>DQGV01000442.1 GCA_003524705.1 Anaerolineae bacterium
TTAAATCAGCGATTCGGTCGAATGACCCGATTCTGTTTATTGAGCACGCAACTATGTATCAAGTAAGAGGCGAAGTACCAGAAGGCGAATACACCATCCCGATTGGAAAATCAAAAGTACAACGTGAAGGTAAAGATTTAACCATCGTTACTTACTGCAAAGGCTTAGAACTTTCGATGAAAGCCGCCGAAGATTTATCCAAAGAAGGTATCGAAGTTGAAATTGTAGATTTACGCACGCTTCGCCCATTGGATATGGAACCCGTGATTGAATCATTCAAGAAAACCAATCGCGCCGTCGTCGTTGAAGAAGGTTGGAAGTCTTACGGCGTTGGCAGTGAAATCGTCAGTCGCATTTACGAAGAAGCATTTGATTATGTTGACGCGCCCATCGTTCGCGTTGCACAAAAAGAAGTACCACTTCCTTATAATCGCACACTCGAACAAGCCGCGCTTCCACAAGTAGCCGATATTATCTCCGCAGTAAAGGAGGTACTAAAATAATGGCAGAAACAATTTCTATGCCCAAACTTGGTTTCGATATGGCGGAAGGCACATTAGTCCGTTGGGTGAAACAAGTTGGCGATAACATCAACAAAGGCGATGTGCTGGCAGAAATTGAAACCGATAAAGCCACTGTTGAAGTTGAATCATCTGCAAGTGGTGTTGTGCTTCAACATATCGTTGAACAAGGCACTGTTGTACCCGTCAATGCGCCGATTGCAGTTGTCGGTGCGGCTGGTGAAAAAGTAGATGTGCCAGTTGCAGACAGTGGAACAAAGAAAGAAGAACCAAAAGAAGAAAAGAGAGCCGAAGAAAAACCTGCGCCTCCTTCTCAGGTGACATCTGCTCCTGCTTCCTCAACATCAGATTCATCTTCAATGATTAAGGCAAGTCCGCTTGCTAAGAAAATTGCAAAAGATAAAAATATCAATCTCGCAGATGTTCAAGGTTCTGGTCCAAATGGAAGAATCGTGAAAAAGGATGTTGAATCAGCGTTAAGCGGTCAGCCATCAGCAGTCAGCAAATCATCTGTTGTTCAATCACAAATTACAAATTACGAAGACACTGTTGTTCCAACAACCAAACTGCGCCAAGCCATCGGTCGTAGACTTGTTGAATCAAAAACAACCATCCCCCATTTTTATGTGACTCACGAATATAAAATGGATGCGTTGATGGATATACGTAAACAAATCAATGCGTATTTACCAGATAATGAAAAAGTGTCAGTCAATGACTTTATTCTCAAAGCCACAGCATTGTCTTTACGTCAATTCCCGAATTTGAATGCGACTATCAAAGGCAATGAAATCACACAATTTGGTGATGTCAACGTCGGTGTGGCAGTGACTGTGCCCGGCGGATTAATGACAGTCGTCGTCAAAAACACAGACCAAAAATCATTGCGCCAAATTTCAGGTGAAGTCAAAGCCATGGCTGGGCGGGCGCGTGAAGGCAAAGTGAAACCTGATGATGTAGATGGCTCAACATTCTCAACCTCAAACTTAGGCATGTATGATGTTGAAGATTTCATCGCCATTATCAACCCTCCCGAAGCGGCGATTTTAGCTATCTCTTCTGCTAGAGAAGTTCCTGTTGTAGAAGATGGTCAAATCAAAGCAGGCTGGCGAATGAAAGCCACCATCTCTGTTGACCATCGCGTCAGTGATGGTGCCGAAGCGGCACAGTTTATGCAAAAACTGGCAGAGTTCTTAGAAAACCCTGTAAGAATGTTGGTGTAAAAGCAAACCTCCGAAGTCTTTGAGACTTCGGAAGTTTTTTGTTATTCCTTACGGCACGTAATACTCAATCAGCAAGTGTGGACGGTCGCGTTGTTCAACAAAGTCACCACTGTAAAAGGCTAGGTAATTGTTGCCAGTGTTATCGTTATCATCCACTTGAAAAGCGAGGCGGATTTGCGTAATGCCTGTCTTATCAATCGCTGAAAATGCTGACGGGTTTAACATCGCCCAATACCATCCACCTACCGAGTTATTTTGAATCCGCCCGACGTTATATAAACTAGCAGGTGCTTCAAAATCAGAATTTTGCAACGCCTTGATTCCAAATGGACCAAACGAACCGAACGGACCATAACGAATATCAATAAAGATGTTGCCATGAGTCGTGAATGGGTCTGTGCCAGTGATGCTTTGTACTTTCATCATCAAAATAATTTTTGTAATGACAGCATTATCTGGCAAATGCAATGTTGGGAAATGTAAAATCGCACGATATTGTCTATCTTGAGCATCATCACCGATTCTAAAAGTAATATCGTTTGAATTTTTAGAACCACCTTTATTACTATCTTCATTAGATTCTAAAACCCAACCATCGTTCGTTCCATTCGAGCGGATTCTTTCAGTTTGAATCACATGCGTGATTTTATTCACTGTATACATTTCACCAACAAAGTTTCCATTGCCTGCACCCACACCACCTAACGGACGATTTGAAGAATCTACTATGCTATCGTTATCAATTAAATCTAATCGTATCGTGCCGTTGCCAGTGCCAGTATTAACTGTCACTGTGTAAACATTATCAGCGCGGAAAATTTCAGTCATACTCGCACCAGTAACGCCAGCAGTGGTCAAAACAAAATCAGCAAAGTCTACATTGTGAACTGCTTCTGAGAAATTCACCACAAATCGAATCGTATTTGCAGAAGTTGGGTTCGCATCGGCTCGCAAAATACTAATCACTGTCGGTGGCGTTTTATCAATTGTATAAAACTCACCTGTCGTAAAGTTTCCATTACCTACGCCAGTACCACCCAATGGATTTGCATTCACGTCAAGGATGCTGTCGTTATCAATCAAATCAATGTGCAAAGCCCCATCACCACTTCCAGTATTAACTGTGACTGTATAAAGACTCCCTGAACCGTTTACATTGGATATGCTTGCGCCTGTAATACTTCCAATTGTGGAGATAGTGAAATCGCTTCCATCTACGCCTGTAACTGATTCTGAAAATGTGACAGTGAAATTAACCTGAGCATTTTCTG
>DQGV01000062.1 GCA_003524705.1 Anaerolineae bacterium
TCAAACCTTGCGCGCGCAAGGTTTGATGAGAAATTTTGAACGTTTGCAAGAACACGAAAAAAAAATTGCTCAACCTGTTTATCATTCATTTTCCAAAACTGTTTTTTATTCAGATCCGCCGTATCACACCCATCTGCGCGGATTGATGAATCATGCTTTCACGCCGCGTTATGTGGAGCGGCTTCGTCCATTTATTCAACAAACTGTAAATGATTTATTGGATGCAACTCAAAATGAAATGGATGTGATTCACGACCTTGCTTATCCATTGCCTGTGATGGTGATTGCAGAATTAATTGGTTTGCCTGCCAGTGACCGTAACAAATTCAAAACATGGTCTGATGATTTGTTTGCGATTCTGGGAACTGTCAAAAACAAACCGCGACATCTTTTAGAACGCGCCGCCAATAGTTTAGAAGAGATGACTGAATACATAAAAGATTTAGCAAACAAACGCCGTGAAAACATGGGCGATGATTTGTTAAGTGTTTTGCTTTCAGTTTCAGATGATTCTGCTTGCCCTGTTCCGCATCACACTAGGGGACAGTTGACTCGTGAACCCTCAGCAGTCGCCACACTGACAGAAGAAGAACTCGTTGCAAATATCAACATTTTATTAAGCACAGGTCACGAAACCACGACTCACTTAATCGGCAATGGAATTTTGGCTTTGCTTCAACATCCTGACCAATTGAATCTCTTGAAAGAGAATCCTGATTTGCTTGATCCCGCCATTGACGAAATTCTTCGTTACGATAACCCCGTACAAATTACTTATCGATCTGCTTTAGAAGATGCTGAAATTAAAGGAAAGAGAATTCGCCAAGGCGATTTAGTCAACACGATTCTTGGTTCAGCCAATCGCGACCCTGAAAGAT
This sequence comes from Anaerolineae bacterium, assembly GCA_003524705.1. The sequence goes on from DQGV01000062.1 coordinate 879, forward strand.
TCAATAACCCCAACACATTTGACATTACCCGCAGTGAAGGTCGCCACCTTAGCTTTGGTCTTGGAATCCATTATTGCATTGGCGCGCCGTTGGTGAAGTTAGAAGCAGAAATTGCATTTGAAACCATCTTGCGCCGTTTTCCAAATTTGAAATTAAAGTCAGATATTTTGGAATGGCAAGAGCATCCGATTTTTAGAGGATTGAAGAAGTTGGAAGTGAAATTTTAAATTGCATTCGATCTGAAGAGAAAATTATTTGTATTTTAAGGCTTTGGCGTTGGAGAACCAATAAGGTGAGGTTCTGGTGTAGATAAAATGTCAACGCTTCCTGTTTTCACATCAAGAACTAATTTGCTGAAATATTCATAAGAAAGATAATTAAGAGATGTAACATAAAGTAAGTTTTCGTTTACCCAGTAATTATTAGTTTCATATTGTGGGTATGGAATTAATAATCTTTTGTCTCTTGATAAAATTCTTTCAAGGTTGAAATCATTTATACTGATTTTGTAGATGGAAATCCCATCATTACCGTCCTCCCATCCGTTCATTGCAGAAGCAAACACAAGACTCGAACTATCATTACTCCAAACAAAAATCCCTGAGAGTACATAGTCACCTTCAATATTAAACAATCTTTCTTCGTCATTGTACATATTTTTTATATGAACCAACTTGCTCCCAAATTCTGAATAAGCAAGATATTCTCCATTCTGAGATAATGAAAAAGAATATCCGTTGTTACTTTTGCTTGAAAGTATGCTTTGAAATTCACCAGTAGTTAGATTGAGGCGATACAAACTGGAGTTGTCCCAAAAGTATCCAGGAGCATAAAAACCACTCCCATTCTCTAAAACTGGTATAAGGTACAAATAATTTTCGTCAAGAGACCATTTATATGTTGTTAGTTCAATACTATTTCCATTTTCCCACACAGAATTTTCATGCGAAATTACCCATATGTGTTTCCCATCTATGCTTTTTACATAAGTATCAAATATAAATGTTTCTTGCTCTTGATCTAAATTTACTTTTCTTATAGAACAAGTAAATACTGTCCATTTGTCATTTGAGTTTGAGTTTATTCTCCTTGGATAACTCAATTGATAAAATTCTGGACATGTAACCCCTCTTACTGTGTTAGTAGCACTTATCGATGAATCTAATGTAGCTTCAAATGCAATATTTGTCGCTAAAGATGGATGTAAAGTTTGTGTAGATGTAACCGCAATACTTGATATAGGAAAAGTAGAGGTAAAGTCTACGGTAGATGTATTATCTTTTGAAAGGCAACTAACAATAAATAATATCCAAATACATATTATGGATACGGCAATTATTTTCTTAGTCATTTCTTTTGCTTTTCAATTTGCTAATTACTACTTCGGCAAACCTTTTTTGATTTGCTCTTCTGTAAATTGAGTCTTTGGTTGCATATCGTCAGGTAAAGCAACACTCTCTGGTGTTTGTTGACTAATCCCATCCGCAAGCATTTGGACTTGCGATTTTGTAATCAATGGCTTGGGCATGAATCGTTCAGAGAAGAATGCTAAGATGCGATGAAAGAAAACTGGGAATGGTAAAACGATAATATTTTTGCCGAGTGCTTTGGCGATTCGACGTGCGGCTTGGGAGAAGGGAAATTCTTCAGGTCCCATCACAGCTACAGTCTGGCGTGAGAGGCGGCTTTCGTCTAATAGCGTTTCACGAATCACATCCACTAAATCTTCAACGGCGAGTAATCTCACATTTTTTTCTTTCAATCCAACCTGTGCAAAGATGGGCATTTTCTTGAATAGATTGCTCAAGTTATTTAATAGATGGTCACCAGAACCATACACAAGACCTGCTTTGAGAATCGTGTAATTGAGTTTCGAGGCACGCACGATTTCTTCGCCTTGCCATTTGGTATTTAGATATTCTGATACAGGGTTGGGTCGAACAGTGAGATAACTCACCAGCACAAATTTTTTCACGCCCGCATTTTCCGCGGCAGTGACAGCAGAACGCGCACCATCTGCATG
>DQGV01000360.1:0-845 GCA_003524705.1 Anaerolineae bacterium
GCAATTGTGCAATTGACTTTGTAACCATTAATGATTACTTCAAGTTCCTTGCCTGTTAGGTCTGGCATTGGGTCAGCAAGAGGTAAATTGATATAGCCCAAGCCGGTATCACAGGCAGTGACACTGCCTGCCAAGACAGGTTGAAGGATAAGGATATTTGGCTGTGGGATAACAATCACTTGTTCTTGTGGAGTAGATGTAGCGGTAGCAGTTGAAGTAGCAACAGGCTCTTCTGTTGATGTAGCCGTCACCATTGCTTCGGGCGAGCAATATTGTGATAAAAACGATGTCGTATCGCCTGCCTGTAGGTAGGGGTCATTGAAGTGGCTTGGAGCGGATTGGCTACCGTCTGCTTGGAATACGACCTGACTTCCATCCGGGCAAGTCAGTGTGCAATCCCAAACGAGACGGCTTTCAACACTATCAACACCAGCAGGCTGTTCATCCGGGTTATTCGTCGTTCCGCTAAACTCTTGCATTGATTTACAAGTGCCAAGGCTTGAGCCGTCTTGTAATGAAATTGCGGAGGTGCCACGTGGGTCAAATGGGTCTGGTCCACAACGGCAGACGACGACAAGAAAGGCAGTAAGAACAAAGAACAAGGCGGGGTGTCTCTTTCGATTCATGCTTCATGCTTCTCCATTCATTGATGATTTGGTGTATGTGTAGCATTTAATTGGTTGTATTTATAACCTGAAAAAGGTTGGTTGGTCTGATTGGTCTGAATAGTCTTATTGGTCTAAATAGTCGAGTGGTCGGGTGGTGGATGGTAGACGGTAGACGGTGGACGGTGGACGGTGGACGGTGGACGGTAGACAGTAGACGGTGGACGGTGGACGGTGGAC
>DQGV01000360.1:1100-4390 GCA_003524705.1 Anaerolineae bacterium
CTCTGTCCTTCGGACATCTCCCCCCAAATGGTTACATTTGGAGGGAGAGTTACGCGCCCCAAATTTCAAGTGCATGGAATTTAGGGGAGGATTGGTGGGAGTATAATTGGGGATGGTGGGACTTTGATTTTGGTGTTTCGCCCCGTAGAAGCTAGTTGAGAAGACCCACCAGTTGCTCTTGTGTGAGAGCAGGCTGTGTTTTTTGGGTTAAGGGTGCGTTTTGGGCGGGGACGAGGCGCGTTAGGAGGGCTTATAAGGCTTTGGGTATAGGATGATTATAGGATGACTATAGGATGGATATAGGATGACTATGTCCGGAGGGCGTGTTTAACCATGATTTTCTATATGAAAGGAGCCAAAAATGGCTAAAGTACGTAAGAATTTAATTATTCAGGGGTTGAGTGGGTCGTTGGGGGAGCAGTTGGTGATTCGGCACGATAGAGCAGGCAGAACGATTGTGGCTGTTTCCCCCAGTTTTGACCCAGACCGAACGTTTAGTGAGGCGCAACAAGAGACGCAGGAGCGTTTTCGTCAGGCGACGGCTTACGCGAAGGTGGCAAAGGATGAGGATGTGTATGTCGAGAAAGCGGATGGGAAGGCTGTGTCGGCTTATAACGTGGCGGTTGCGGATTGGTTCCATGCACCTGAGATTTTGGAGGTGGATATGAGTGCGTGGGACGGTGTGCAGGGGCAGATTATCCGTGTGAAGGTGTTGGATGATGTGCAGGTGACTCAAGTGAATGTGGTCATCACCGATGAACAAGGGGATGCGATTGAACAAGGCAGTGCGGTTCAGCAAGATGGTTTATGGTGGAGTTACACAACCACTGAAAATGCGAGTGGGACGCCGCGCGTGATTGCGAGTGCGCGCGATTTGCCCGGTAATATCGGTCAGTTGGAGGTGGAGAATAATCTTTAGTTTGCTGGTTGGCTAGTTTGCTAGTTAGTTAGTTTGTAAGAAGGTGACAGTCACTTAGCCGTTCTTAAAAGTGACTGTCACCTATATAAAAGGTCGGGTAAAATATATGATGTAAACGGTATTCAACTTTAGAGCGAGACGGGATTGGTTGATGGCAAAGAAAACAATTAAAACTACAAAAGTAAAAAATAATAACGGTGTCAACCTCGGTATTGAAAACGAGTTATGGGAATCTGCGGATAAACTGCGCGGGCATCTGGACGCGGCTGATTACAAATCAGTTGTGTTGGGATTAATCTTCCTGAAATATATCTCTGACCGATTTGAATTAGTACGCGCACGGGTGGAAAAAGAAGGGGTTGATGACCCCGAAGATAAAGATGTGTATATTGCTGAACGAGTCTTTTGGGTGCCAGCAGATGCACGTTGGAAAATTCTGCAAGACAATGCCGCTAAAGAAGAAATCGGTAATTTAATTGATAAAGCAATGGATGAAATTGAGAAAGATAACCCAACGCTTAAAGGAATGTTGCCGAATAACTATGGACGTGCCACTTTAGATAAACGACGCTTGGGTGAATTGGTTAATTTGGTCAGTAATAAAATCAATTTTGCGGATGAAGAAAGCCGAAAACAAGATACCTTGGGAAGAGTGTATGAATACTTCCTTTCACAATTTGCCAGCCAAGAAGGGCGCAAGGGCGGAGAATTTTATACACCACGCTCGGTTGTGCGCGTGTTAGTTGAAATGCTTGCGCCATATAAAGGGAGAGTCTTTGACCCATGTTGTGGTTCTGGTGGCATGTTCGTGCAGAGTGAAAAATTTGTAGAGGCACACGGCGGGAAGATAGGCGACATATCCATTTATGGACAAGAATCGAACCCGAATACTTTCAAGCTGGCGAAGATGAACCTTGCAATTCGCGGTATTGAAGGTGACTTGGGAAAAGAACCCGCCGACTCATTTCATAACGACCAACATCCTGATTTGAAAGCGGATTATGTACTTGCCAACCCTCCATTTAATATGAGTGATTGGGGCGGTGACTTATTGAAGGAAGATAAACGCTGGAAGTACGGTAAGCCGCCTGTGAACAATGCCAACTATGCATGGGTACAACATTTCATTCATCACCTTTCGCCGAATGGCACAGCAGGATTTGTTTTGGCGAACGGAAGCATGTCGAGCAATACATCCAATGAAGGTGAAATTCGTAAAGCCATTATTGAAGATGATTTAGTAGATTGCATGGTTGCCCTGCCGGGGCAGTTGTTTTACAGCACGCAAATCCCTGTGTGTTTATGGTTTCTTTCCCGCAATAAGAAAAATCGAAAAGCAAAGACGTTGTTTATCAATGCCAGCAATCTTGGAACTTTAACTGATCGCGTTCATCGTGACCTTTCAGATGAAGATATTGCATTAATTGCAGGTACTTATCACGCATGGAAAGATGAAAAAAACTACGAAGATATAACAGGATTTTGTAAATCAGTCACGATCGAAGATATTCATGAACAGGGATATGTTCTCACACCGGGGCGCTATGTAGGTGTTGCAGTGGTTGAAGAAAATGACGACGAACCATTTGATCAAAAGATATCGCGTTTGACTAAGGAATTAGAAAGCCAAATTGTTGAAAGTGGTAATCTTGATAAAATCATTCTCGATAATCTTAGGAAAATCTCGAATGGGTAAATGGATAGAAACTACTATTGGTGATTTTTCTCCTTTCGAATATGGAACCGGGTTAAAAGAGGCTGATAGGCAGTTCGGTCATATACCTGTTTACGGCTCAAACGGAATCGTTGGATACCATAATAGTGCCTATGTAAAAACACGGGGAGTTATTATTGGGAGAAAGGGAACTGTTGGGGCAGTTCACTATAGCAAGACCCCTTTCTTTCCAATAGATACAACTTTTTATGTTCAAGAGACTGAAAATAAAGATATACGGTTTATTTATTATTTATTGAAGTCGATTGGCTTAGAACAAATGAATTCAGACAGTGCTGTTCCGGGGCTGAACAGGACAGCAGCACACTCAAGAGTAATAAATGTTCCTATATCGCTAAATGAACAGCAAGCCATTGCGGATGTACTCGGCACACTAGATGATAAGATTGAACTCAACCGACACATGAATCGAACTCTCGAATCCATGGGGCGAGCGGTGTTTCGGGAGTTAATGAAAGAGGAAAGAGGGAAAGAAACTACTATTGGCGAAGTAGTTTCTGTCGTTGGTGGTTCAACGCCAAGTACAAAGAATCCTTCCTTTTGGGAAAGTGGCGATATTCATTGGGCAACGCCAAAGGATTTATCTGCTTTACAAGATCCAATCTTGCTTGATACAAACAGTAGAATCACTGAATT
>DQGV01000481.1 GCA_003524705.1 Anaerolineae bacterium
ATTGCTTCACCAAATCTATCAGTGGGTGGATAAGCAACAATAGAAGGTTTTTCATTAACCATTAATCCATTAACCACCTCTTTTGTTGTCCGCGAATTAAAAATAAACCCGTCTACACTTTGCAAATATTTCTTTTCGATAATTCGATAAAAATCATTTTGCCATTTGGGTCTTAATTCCGAACATCTCAAATGATGAACCAAACTAATGATTGGGTAGGGATGTTTTCCACGATTTGCGCCAATTAACGAAGGATGGTTGAGTTCATCTTGAATCAAAATATCAAAACCACTAGGTAACTTGAAAGCGAAATTATCCGTTAAGTGAGCAAAATAATTTCGCCAAGGTAGTGAAATGATTTCAACTTCGTCTCCTTGACTTCTTAAATATTCGACCAATTTTCTATCGTATAAATACCCGCCGCTCAAAGTATCAAGCGAACGGTAGATAACAAATCCAACTTTCAAACTTACTAACCTTTCAACCTGTCAACTTGAAATGCTGACCAAGCTGAATCATTTTCCCAAAGCACAACTTTCACTTCCAAAATATTTTTCGCTTTGATGCGTTCATTTAATGACACACACAAAATCCGAGCAAAATGCTCAATGGATGGATTCAAGCCAGCAAATTCAGGCTTTTCATTTAACATCTGCTCTTTGTAATAACCAACCACTTCATCTAAATGTTTTTCAACGTCCACAATGTCAACGAGATAACCATGTTTATCTAATTCATTTCCAATGAGTTGTAATTCAAGCACATAATGATGAGAGTTAGGAAAATTTTCAGGTCCCCAATCCCCTCCAATTAAGAAATGACGCGCAATAAAATTCCGACGAACGCCTAATGTATACATCAAAGTCTCCTAGATTTTTATCGCCTGCATCACAAGCAAATTATTTTTTCTTGTAATTGGCATAGCAAAATCAAAATAATTAATGCGTGTGCAATAATCTAAATCCGCTTTTGGAAATTGCGGATGGTCAGGCATGTGTTCGAGCGCATCACGCGAATCATACACGCGCTTGATAAAATGCTGCGCCTCCACTTCTTGACCTGTAAATTGTTTCTCTAAAAATTCGGCACAAGCTACATCTTCATCATTGCCCATGCCGCCTGTAATCACAAAAGTAATTTCATTTGCATCTAATTTCAAAACATAATTGATTGTGGCTTGTGCCACAACAAAACTCGTCGCTAACATCACATCTGCATTTTTGCATCGCACAGCACCTTGCGTGCCTGCACCAGTTCTTTGGATTAAAGTAATGCCAGTCAAATCATGTTCGAGAATGCGTGTGGGTGAGTTACCAAAATCAAACCCTTCCGGCGGAAGCCCACCGACTTCACCCATTGCTTTTGCATTTTTTGTTTTTGATTTTAAGTCTAATGCCTCTTGTACTTCACTGACCAAATAAATTTCTTTTGCACCACGTGAAAACGCATACGCGGCAGTTGAAAACGCACGCAAGACATCAATGACTAAGACAATCCCTGTGGCGCTATAACAAGTTTCAAGTGTGGTGTAATTAAACTTCATGAAATTAGCATTTAATGTTTAGGTTTTAATTCACGTTCAGCATAATCAAAAGCATCTTTATTTGATAACACAATTAATGTATCGCCTTCACGCAGGTCAATGCCGCCGCTGGGCATAATAAATTCGTTATCTCGGGCAATTAAAATAATCAGGAACTCTTCTGGAAGATGTAAATCAAGAATCGTTTTGCCACTTGCTGGAGAATCTTTAGGGATGGTCAGTTCTTTTAATTCACTCTTAAATCCGCTGACTGGATTAAATTCTATAGGATACACAGGTTTCTTGGTGACGGGAATATCTACATTTAACCACTTTGCTACAAAAGGAATAGAGGCACCTTGCAACAAAGCGGACGTTAAAACTACAAAGAAGACAATGTTGAAAATTGAGTCAGCCTGTGAAAGTCCAGCAAGAAGCGGATATGTCGCTAAAATAATCGGAACTGCACCTCTTAGTCCCACCCATGAGAGAAAGAGTTTTTCTTTCAAAGAAAAACCTGTCGGAAGAAGTGTAAGAAAAATGCTCACAGGTCTAGCGATGAAAATTAAGATGATAGCAATCAGTAACCCGTTTGTGATGATAGGAGGAATTTCTGTTGGGAAAACTAATAAACCTAGAGTCAAAAACATGGTGATTTGCATTAACCAGGCAATACCATCGTGAAAGCGGATAACACTGCGGCGATGCAAAAAATCTTGATGCCCTGCTACAATCCCTGCCACGTATGTTGCTAAAAATCCATTGCCATATAACATGTTGGTAACGCCGTATGTTAAGAAAACTATTGCAATGGTAAGTACAGGATATAAACCATCAAAACCAAGTTGAATGCGATTGGCAAGAAACGCAAGTAATTTTCCAAATAGAAACCCACATAAAACACCGACAATCATTTGTAAAATGAAAGAACCGAATAAATCTGTAATTTGTGCGTTTGGTTGTGTGAGTAATTGAATCATGCCAATGGTCAAAAATACTGCCATTGGGTCGTTACTACCAGATTCAAATTCAAGTAATGGACGTAATTTCCCTTTTAATCCTAAACTTTTTGAACGTAATATTGAGAACACTGCCGCCGCATCTGTTGATGAAACAATCGCACCGAGTAATAAACCTTGATAAAGTGTAACCCCTAATAAATATTGTGCCGCAATTCCTACAATCACTGCTGTGATAACAACACCTAGTGTTGATAATGCAACACCATATTTAAGGACTGGGCGTACATCTTTCCATTGCGTATCTAACCCGCCTGCAAACAAAATTAAATTTAAAGCAACAATGCCGATAAACTGCGTTAAGTTGGGGTCGTCAAAATAAATCAAGCCGAAGCCATCAGAACCTGCTAACATGCCTATGGCTAGAAACAAAAGCAAAGCTGGAACGCCAGAGCTATCCGATATTTTGCTTACCAACACACTAATTAACAACAGCCCAGCGGCAATAATAAGAATTAACTCAAAAGACATTTTGCTCCTTATATAACAAAATTATTTTATCTCTCAATTTTCACAATATATGTTTTCGTAATCAAATCATAAAGTGTCTGTTTTGTTTTTGTCTTTATTAAACTAAAAATATTTAATCCAATTAAAAGATAAACAAAACCAAACCCGAGATTAATGAATGTAGGATTTGTTTCGGGATAAAAACTGATTTGCCAAATTATCGTGTGTGAAATTTCCCAAGGGAGAAACTTTAAAAATACTCTTGCAAATGCTCGGGCAAAAGAAATGCGATTCCCATTTGCATCAGATACTTTTAATCCTATTCGTTGCTTCCCAAAATTTGCCTGTTTGTTAGAAGATTCTGCGAATGCAAAATTGATAATGATAGGCAAAGTTAATGAAA
>DQGV01000344.1:0-2745 GCA_003524705.1 Anaerolineae bacterium
TATTTTTAAATCAGAATTGAGGATGGTGATTTCACCACCAGACGCTATCGCAAGCAGATTGCCATCTGGACTCCAAACGAGCGTATAAGCAGTATTCGTTTGAGTTTCAAGTTTTATTTCTTTGAGTAGTGATAAAGATGAAATTGGTGTAGCTGTAGGTGCTGGAATAGTTGGAATAGCTACGTTTTGCCCACTACAGGCTAAGAGAAATATTATTATGAGAAAAGGAAATAATTTGTGCATAAAAACTCCTATGCACTTTTACACCGCGAAATTAGTTTTGGTTCCCAAAATGGGTGGAGATGATTGGTCGAAGTGAAAATCCAGTTGAGGCAGCAAGAGGATTTGCTAAGAGTTTTAAGATAAATTTAGGAATCTAAAAAGAATTCTTCCTTCGATGTATAATTAACATACTCAGAGTTTTATGCTATAGTCTTGGGAATCTCACATGACTGAAAAACTGAAAGTCTTCCTTTGCCATGCAAGCGAAAATAAGCCAGTTGTGAAGGAATTATTCGAGCGTCTAAAAATAGACGGGTTTAACCCTTGGCTTGATTCAGAGCATATTCTTCCCGGTATGGATTGGGATTTAGAAATTCAAAAAGCGATGAATGCCAGTGACATTGTAATAATTTGTTTGTCGTCAATCTCCGTTTTGAAAGAGGGATATGTTCAAAAAGAGATTAAATATGCACAGGAAATTCAGAAAGAAAAACCTGAAGGAACCATTTTCTTGATACCTGTTCAACTTGAAGCATGTGATATCCCTACTCGCTTACAGGAAATACAATGGGGAAAATATTATGAATTAAAAGGATACAACAGAATAAATGAATCGCTAAGGGTTCGAGCGAATCAACTTGGAAAAACGGTTGCAAAGGGATTGTCACATACACTTCCTGTTGGTTCTTATATACCATTTCCAAGGAATGCTTTATTTACAGGTAGAGATCAAGATTTAGAAATGTTAAGAGCATTTCTTACAACACCTGATGAAACTAATATGACTACCTTAGTTTCTCAAACTATAAGTGGAATGGGCGGTATTGGAAAAACCCAACTGGCTGTAGAATTTGCATATCAATACGGTTATTTATTCAAGGGAGTACATTGGCTTGATATCCGGGACACAAATTTATTGGACAGCCAAATTGCTTTGTGTGGCGAAAAAATGAATTTTCGGTATTGGCCGAAAGGAGAGGCAGAGCAAGTTTCATTGACTTTTAAAACTTGGCAAACTGATGGACCTCGTTTGATTATTCTTGACAACTTTGAAAGCATATCAGATGCTTCTATTGTTTTAGCGCGATTTCAAAATCCAAACTTAAGACTCATTATCACATCTCGCCATTCTGATTGGCCTACAACGCTGGGACTTCAACGTTTGCCATTAGATGTATTTACCGTTGAAGAGGGCAAGAATTTTCTTAAGAAGTATACAAAAGAACGGTTCACAGATTTAGAACTTAATAAGATATCAGAGAGACTAGGTGAACTTCCATTGGCACTAGAACTCGCTGGAAGATACTTAGAGCAACACCCCCGACTTTTAGTTGATGAATATCTTAACAATATTACTGATGCTCTTGACCACCCATCTATGCGTGGTTTCAGAATAGACCTTCCAAACCCTACTGGACATGACCTTGATTTACTTGCTACGTTTGCATTATCTTGGCAGCAAATACAAGATGAAACAGCCAAAAAGGTATTTTTAGTTGCAGGATATTGCGCTCCAAATATTGCTATTCCCTTTGAGCTATTTGAAAAATCACTGAGCATTGACCCAATATTATCTGATGCAGCGATAAGTTTACTGACTGGTTTGGGTTTAATAAAGGAAAATGTTTCTATTCACCCCCTTCTCGCAGATTATGCTCAACATTTAGATCAAGACAATACATATCTTGTTTTACTTGTTAATGGATTAAAAAGTATCAATGAGAAACATAATCAAACTATTCGTCCATTAGAAACCTATAAATCATTTTTGCCATTTATTTCACATATAAAGTTAATAGCTGAAAATGCAGAGTCTGCTAACGTTCAAAATAGTGCAACCTTATGGTCTTTTCTTGGTTTTTGCCTCAGAGAATTAGCTGATTATCCGGGAGCAAAGGATGCCTATGAGCGAGCGTTGAAGATTAATGAAGCAGTTTTTGGATTTGAGCATCCGGATGTTGCTAAAGCTGTCAATAATCTTGGAATGGTGTTGCATGATTTAGGTGATCTTCAGGAAGCAAAATCTGCCTATGAGCGAGCATTGAAAATTTATGAAGCAATTTTTGCATCCGAGCATCCTGAGGTTGCTAAAACTGTCAATAATCTTGGGATAGTATTACGTGATTTAGGTGATCTTCAAGGAGCAAAATCTGCCTATGAGCGTGCGTTGAAGATTGCTGAATCAGTTTTTGGATCCGAGCATCCGGATGTTGCTCGTGTTGTCAATAATCTTGGGGTAATATTACGTGATTTAGGTGATCTTCAAGGGGCAAAATCTGCCTATGAGCGAGCGTTGAAGATTGATGAATCAGTTTTTGGATCCGAGCATCCTGAGGTTGCTAAAACTGGCAATAATCTTGGGGTAATATTACGTGATTTAGGTGATCTTCAGGAAGCAAAATCTGCCTATGAGCGAGCGTTGAAGATTAATGAAGCAGTTTTTGGATCCGAGCATCCTGAGGTTGCTAAAGCTGTCAATAATCTTGGGGCAATATTACTTGATTTAGGTGATCTTCAAGGGGC
>DQGV01000344.1:3050-18212 GCA_003524705.1 Anaerolineae bacterium
AGTTTTTGGATCCGAGCATCCTGATGTTGCTCGAACTGTCAATAATCTTGGGAGTGTGTTGCATGATTTAGGTGATCTTCAAGGGGCAAAATCTGCCCATGAACGAGCATTGAAGATTAATGAAGCAGTTTTTGGATCCGAGCATCCTGAGGTTGCTCGTGCTGTCAATAATCTTGGGATAGTATTACGTGATTTAGGTGATCTTCAAGGAGCAAGAGTTGCTTTTAAGCGTGCGTTGCCAATATTCCAAAAAACATATGGTTCAACCTATGAAACTGGGGAGTTGCTTAATAATTTGGGGTTAGCAATGATTGAGCTTGGAAATACTTCTGGAATAAATTATTTACGCCAAGCTCAAATAATAATACAGAAATTGCTTCCTCATAATCATCCTTTAAGAAAAAAAATCGAAAAAAATATACAGATCGCAAATGTTCTAGTGAGAAATCCTAAAATGTTTAGTGGCAAAGTAAAAAGATAACAATTAGATGCTTAAATTCTTTTACATTAATTATAAGCAGTGATTATACTTCTCATGGACCAACTCCTCTGCCCGCATCAATTCAGATTGAGATAATTTCCCAGTTTCAAATTCAATTCCTAATTCTTTTTCAAAACCTTGCTTTAATGCATTCGCCGCAGTATCCCAAGAAATATTGATTCCTAAAACTGATTCAACAGTCGTTGCTCTTGATAGTAATCTATCTTTCGCTTCCTGACGCTTAGATTCATTTTCAAAAACCAAAGCGTCACAAATGCGAGTCAGGTCACCTGTTAAAGGAAGCGAGCCATGTTGAAGCACGCCTTCTTTTTTTCTTGCTTGTGCCGAGCCGATTAACTTTTTCCCATCCACTGTAATTTCATAGCTCGAAGGCACTTCAAAACAAACGGGATTCAAATTTTGTGAAGCAGTTTTGTGATTCGCCTCTTCCACTTGCACAGGCAAACTCAACGATTGCACTGCATACAACAATGCTTTTGATAAACGATTATATGATTCCATCACCCCGCCCGATAAAATTTCATCATCTGCATTTCCAGTAACTGAATAAGTTAATTCATCGGTATGCAAAATCGCACGTCCACCCGTTACACGGCGCACCACATCCCAGCCTTGTGATTTGAGTCTTTCTACATCTACATCTTTGAACGGTTGAGCATGTCCCAAAGATAAACACGGCGGATTCCACGCATATAAACGCAACGTCGGTTTTGCTTCACCGCGATAAATGTGTTCAAGAATCGCTTCGTCCACTGCCATATTCCATGCGCCAGTGGATGGGGGAGTGTGGATGAGTCGCCAGATCATAATAATGATTTGTAGGGGCAAGGCTTGTCCTTGCCCAATGTAGGGCGACCACAAGGGTCGCCCCTACGGGTTATATTTTCAAAAATTCTTCCATCGCTTCTTCAATTACGGTTTGGCTTGCATCTTCCAGCGGAGAGCGAACACTCCATTGAGGCAGTCCGTGTATCTTATGAAGCAAGCCTTTCAGAATAGGCGCAACGGGTGAAAATTTTTCAAGGAAATGTCTTTGCTCATTTACTTTATTTTGAATTTCACTTGGGTCTTTGCCTTCATTGTATAAGTCCCAAATTTTTCGCAAATTATCTGAAATTAAATTGGCAGGCGCAGTAATTGCACCCTGTGCATTATTTTGTAATGCATGATGCAAATATGTATCCGTTCCATTTAAGACCAATAAATCTTTTCCAAATTTTTGACCAACTGCCGTAGCAAAATCTTTATCATGTGACGAGTCTTTAATCCCTGCAAATTGAACGGGATATTTTTCTTTCAATCTTTCCAGCAATTCCAACGAAAAGCCAATGCCTGTCATTGGAGGGATGTGATAACCCAATAAATACTTATCTTTTGGCACAGCATTATCAATCACTTCGCTGAACCAATTAAACAAACCATCATCACTGACTTTGCGGAAATAATATGGAGGTAATACTACAACGCCATCATAATTTAATTCAAATGCAAGTTTGGTTAACTCAATCGTCTCAGACAAACTTGGTGTGCCAGTGCCTGCTAACAATTTGAATCCACGAATTTGTTGGCGAATCACACGCACAGCTCGCAGATAGGCTTCTCTTTCTTTTGGTGAAAAGGATGGACCTTCGCCAGTGGTGCCGAAGAGTAATGCGCCAGTGCATCCGCGTCCGTGAAGAAAATGCATAAACTTGCCGACCGATTCGAAGTCAATGCTTGAGGCGTTGTATTTAATCGGAGTCACAGCCGCGGCATAGATTCCTGATAGTGGGTGAAGGTCTTTTGTCATTTTTTAGTTTTCTTTTTACTCTTTGCTTTGATAAATTTTTTGGCGGCTTCGTGGGGTGGCAACAATGGCTGACCATGCGCTTCAGCCAAATAATGTTGATGATCAAGAATCCACAAATATAAATCGCTTTCGCTTTTGTTGGGGAAATCTTTTAACACATCACTTTTGCGAATGACTTCGATGATGGGTAGGTAAACAGTATCGTACCAAGATTCGATGGCTTCTTGATCTGAAATATCACGTTTTAGGTTGATGCCCATAAAATATTTATGAACAGCAATGTGTTCGAGCATTCTATCAAAGCCATCAGGAATGTTGAGAAAGATGTTTGAATCGGGGCGAAGTTTATCAATTGATGTGCGTTCAAGAAAATTTATTTTAGAACCGAGTATTTCAAGGTCTTCGGGTTGAATATCCGCTGCGATGTTGATGCGTGAAGCACATTCGCGCACTTCGGCTTCAATATATTCTGTACCTTGTTCTCGCGCTACTGATACACGATGATGACCATCAACGACAAAATAAATTTGTGCAACTTTGTATAAAACCACAGGCGGTAGATGAACATCTTGATAAAAAGCGCGGTCAACTTTTTGCCAACGGCTTGCGAGTTGGTCTTCTTTGGGTAAAAAGGCACGGTCAAATTCGTGGTAGCGATTCAAACTACCGACAATATCTGCCACGCGGACTGTTTTTACGCCACGATAAATAGGACCGCCGATGTGAAGTTTTTCTTTGACTTCATCATACGATAGTAAATTATTTTTCTTGCCTGAAACGACAGAAAATACTTGATTGATAAATGATTTGAAGCGTGCACGACTGAAATCTGATTTGACACGTTCACTGAGAATTTCGTTGGACATTTCTAACTCGCTTTAACTCTTTCTATAATAAACAAACGGTTGCATTTTCTCACAGTTTATACAAAAAACAGTTTGCAATTTGCTAAAGTTTTATTAACTTATTTTATTCTAAACTGTTTGCTTCAAAATCCTACCCATTTGGGTGATATTAGGTAACGCCAATTACTTTATAAGGATATACATTGATAATTTTTGTTTTTTCGTAAACACTTTCAGATTCAGAAATGTTGTTGCGATAAAAATGTGTATGTCCATGAAACATATAACGTGGCTTGGCAATTTTCATTAACCAATTCAAGGCTTTGAAACCTTGATGTGCTTGGTCTGAGTCATCGTGAATTCCAAAAGCGGGGGAGTGCGTTATCAAAATATCCAATGCTCGCCCTTTGATGATTCGATTCAATAACAAAGTCGGCAACATGCGAAAAGCCCGCCAATACGCATCGCTTTGTGAATATTGATTGACAGCATTCGGTTGGTAACAAGTTGAACCGCCAAAACCGCCGATAATGTAATTTTTGTAGGTAGCAAATCGCAAGTCTAAGTTTGAGCCGCCTTCAGCGCGTGAGCGTACATCTAGCGGATTAAATTCAGGGTCATGGTTGCCGGGCACATAATACAAAGGTACACATAAAACAGTCACTAAATATTCTAAATAGTTGTAAGGCAGGTCGCCACAACCGAGAATTAACTCCACATCTTCAAAATGCCCATTTGTTGCCAAACCGTAAACACGCTCTACAATTTGGTCGCTTACCGCTAAAATCTTCACAAGTCAAATTGTGCCGTAGAATGCCTTTCCCTGCAAGGCTTTTCCCTACAGATTTGCAACATTTCGGTATTTGCAATTCCCCTCTATGCACCTTATAATTCATTATTAATTAGGAATTAACACGGATGGAAACCAAACACATCACCACCCCATTTGGCGGCGACGATAAAGGCTCTGGCAAGCCTCGTCAGCAGTTAACCTCTGGGGCAACATTAGTTAACCGTTATAGCATTCAAGATGTTATCGGTGTGGGTGGTATGGGGTCAGTTTATCGTGCGCGTGATTTGCATTTTCCTAATGTCGTTAAATTAGTAGCCGTCAAAGAAATGATAAACATGGCACCAGACCCATTGGTGCGTCAGACCATCGTCCAAAACTTTGAACGCGAAGCAAATTTATTAGCCACACTCAATCATCCTTCTATTCCAAGAATTTATGATTATTTTTCACATGACGATCGTTCGTATTTGGTTTTGGAATTTATTCATGGCAAAGACCTTGAAACCGTGATTAGTGACGCCAACGGATTTTTGCCCGAAGACCAAGTTATCAGTTGGGCGATTCAGTTATGTGATGTGCTGGCATATTTACACAGTCAGAAACCCGATGCGATTATCTTCCGCGATATGAAACCGTCGAATGTGATGATTAATCATAATGGCGATGTCATGCTCGTAGATTTTGGAATCGCAAAAACATTTCAAACTGGGCAAAAAGGCACGATGATAGGCACAGAAGGATATTCTCCACCTGAGCAGTATCGTGGGGAAGCCACGCCTCTTGCCGACATTTATTCTTTGGGTGCCGCACTTCATCATGCCATTACCCGACGCGACCCTCGTTTAGAGCCGCCGTTCTCTTTCGCCGAAAGACCCATCCGCAGAATTAATCAAAATGTTTCGGTTGAGTTTGAAGCGGTCGTGAATACTGCTTTGCAATACAACCCCGGCGACCGATTCCCAAATGCCGAGGCAATGAAAGATGCGTTGATGAACGTTGCCCGCAAAACAGGGGCATTATCAAAAATTGCCGCCGCCCTACCTGCCGCTACTACTGGAACAGGCATTAAACCTTTATGGGATTTCAAATGTGAAGATGAGATTCGCGGCACACCAGCCGTTCATCAAGGCACTGTGTATGTAGGTTGTTACGATAACAATTTATATGCCATCAATGCCGCCGATGGAAAATTTCAATGGAAATACCCATCCGATGGTGGCATCGTATCTCGTCCTGTTGTGCATGATGGCAATATTTACTTTTGTTCAGAAGACCAACGTTTACATGTTGTCAGTGCGCGCACAGGCAAAGTAGTGTGGACGTATTACACTGAAGGAAAAATTTATTCATCACCAAGAATTGCGGATGGTCATATCTTCTTCGGTTCAGAAGACCAAGACCTACATGCCGTCAATGCTACCAGTGGGCGTGCCGCATGGAAGTTCTCTACCGATGCACCCATTCATTCCACGCCGTTAATTTATAATGAATTGATTTATTTCGGCACAGAGTCTGGTTCATTTTACGCATTAGATTTTCGCGGTACATTGAAATGGCGTTTCTCTGCCAAACGTAGCATCACATCATCGCCGATTATTAAAGGTCAAGCCGTTTACTTTGCTTCATTAGATGGAACACTCTATGCCTTAGATGCTAAAAGTGGCTGGGCAATTTGGAAATTCCGCCTCGGCAAAGGGACAGTCTCTTCACCCACATTAGCCGACGATTATATTTTCATCGGTGCCTCAGATGGATTTATTTATTGTGTAGATACCCGCACTGCCAAAGAAGTTTGGCGATTTAAGACGGATAATCAAGTAAGTAGTTCACCCGCTGTGTTTAAAGATTCAGTCTACTGCGGTTCAGTAGATAATCATATGTATTGCCTTGAGTATCGTTCGGGGCGTTTGCGCTGGAAATTTGAAACCAAAGGTTCAGTTACTGGTTCGCCAGTAGTGTTCGATGATATTGTTTATTTTGGCTCAACAGACCATCACGTCTATGCTCTGTTTGCCTAAAAGGAATTGTTATGGCTGATTTTTTCAAGAAACTATTTGGTTCAAAAGAAACCCCTACCAAGCCGAAGGTGATAGATAATGCTACCACGGCACCGCTGAGCGACCAACAAATAAGTTCTATTATTGCTAGTCAGTTACCAAAGTATGAAATTAAACAATTGGTAGCAGGGGTTGGGCAATCCGTTGGGAAGCAACGTGACCATAATGAAGATAGTGTCATGGCTTTAACAACAACAATTTCTGGTACTCCGGAAAGTGTTCCTTTTGGTTTATATATTGTTGCTGATGGCATGGGTGGGCATCAATTTGGTGAAGTTGCCAGTAATGCCGCCATTCGCCTCGTTGGCGGAAGTATTACCAAAAAGTTTCATTCATTTCTTTACAATATGCCTTCTCAACAATTACAAGACTCTTTGCAAGAAGTGATGGAAGCTTCTATTATGGAAGCACATCAATACATCCAAAGAGAAGCGCCCGGAAGCGGAACAACGATAACCGCCGCTTTGGTCTTAGGTCAACAAATAACAATTGGTCATGTAGGCGATAGTCGTGCCTATGCAGTCTATCCTGATGCAAGAATAGAACCACTGACACGTGACCATTCCTTAGTCAAACGTTTAGAAGAACTTGGTCATCTCAATAGTGATGAAGTGGATAATTTCC
This sequence comes from Anaerolineae bacterium, assembly GCA_003524705.1. The sequence continues at coordinate 9,661 of DQGV01000344.1, forward strand.
CGCATCGCAATGTATTGATTAAAGCATTAGGTCAAGGCGAAACATTAGAAGCTGACATCTTTACAATTCCATTCCCACAACAAGGCGGCACATTGATGATTTGTAGTGACGGTTTATGGGGAGTAGTCAATGAAAAAGATATTTTCCGTACTATTTCAGAAGCACCCAATTTGCATCGCGCTTGCCAACAATTAGTAGAAGCCGCCAATGCCGCCGGTGGACCAGATAACATCACCGTCATCCTTGCTCAACTTATTGGATAACTATGCCGCCCAGCAAGTCAGATTACTACACCATTCTGGGAGTTTTTCGTGACGCCACGCAAGAGGAAATTAAGCGTGCCTATTTAGACTCTGCTCAACGCTTACACCCGGATAAAAATGTTGCCGCTGGGGAAACTGAATTATTTTTAGATGTGCAACAAGCCTACGAGACTCTTGCCAACCCAACACGTCGCAAACAATACGATGCCACACTTCCACCACAAGAAGAAGCAAATAAATTAATTCGCCACGAAATTTATTTCAGCCGACCCAATTTAGTGCGCATGAGCGAAGACCAATTATTGTATGCTTTGCTTGAAATCGCTCCACGTGAAGAAAAACAAGAAAGCCTGCCTACACCACCATTAAACATCTGTCTTGTGCTAGACCGTTCTACATCTATGCAGGGCGAAAAAATGGATATCCTCAAAGCCACATCTATTCAGCTATTGAGAAGCCTACGCCCGCAAGATGTGCTGAGCATTGTTTCATTTAGTGACCGGGCAGAAGTAGTCGTACCTGCTTCCATTAGCCTAGATAAAAAGAAACAAGAGGGGCGTATTCAAATGATGCACGCCTCCGGCGCAACCGAAATCTATCACGGGCTTGAAGCGGGATTAAATGAACTGCGTCGCACACATGACCCGTCTCGCGTCAATCATCTCATCTTGTTAACTGATGGCAATACTTATGGCGATGAACAAGCCTGCTTAGAACTTGCCGAACAAGCCGCCGCACAAAATATAGGCATCACCGGCATGGGGCTTGGGCATGAATGGAATGATATCTTTCTCGATGCACTTGCTAGCAAAACAGGTGGTTCATCTGCTTATATTTCAAATCCCAAAGATATTGAAAAACTGCTAGTTGATAAATTCAAAGCACTCGCCAGCACCTTTGCAGACGAAGTTTTGCTAGAATACAAACCCGTTGAAAACATTCGCGTCAATTACGCCTTCCGCCTTCAACCCGAAGGTGGTGCTATCGAAATTGAAAACCCCATGCGCCTCGGTCCCATTCTTCGAGACGCCCCTTTACATGTATTATTAGAATTTGTAATTAGCCCAACTGCATTTAACGAAAACGACATCATCACTGTTTTGAATGGAACCTTGAAGACCTCCATTACGTCCAACCCGATGCCTGCGCTGCCCATCCGCCTCCACCTAACGCGCGACCTGCATCCACAACCCTCATCAGACCCTCCGCCTACACGGATTTTAAAGGCTCTTTCAAAACTTACTTTATACCGCATGCAAGAACGCGCCCAAGCCGCAGTAGATGCTGGTCAAATTGACTCAGCCGTTCGACATCTACAAAATTTAGCAACTCACTTGCTATCTCAAGGTGAGCATGGACTTGCTAAAACCGCTTTATTTGAAGCAGACACACTTGAACGTATGCACTCTTGGAGTGCTAGTGGTAGTAAAGACATTAAATATCAAACACGCGCACTTTTACTAGGTAGCGGCAAGAAGGAGAAAGCGAAATGATTGTTTGTTCAAATTGCAAACATAAAAATATGGCAGGAGCAATGTTTTGTTCTGAGTGTGGTGCACAACTAGTTGGCACCAACGAACTTGTGACGCAAAACATTTCTACCGATAGCCTTAATAATATTGGCAAAAAACCCACTGGCTCATTGACTGGCTCACTGAGTGGCGCAGATGCATGGGCAAGTTTACATCTTTTAGATACCGGACAAGTTCTTCCACTTTCCTCACGTAATGAATTTACGATGGGGCGTATTAGTGAAGGTCAACCGATTATGCCGGATATTGATTTATCTCCTTATCAAGCCTATGCTGCTGGAGTTTCGCGTTTACATGCCGTCATAAAAAGACAAGGCTCGCAAGTCATCTTCATGGACCTTGGCTCTGCCAATGGAACGTACGTCAATGGCAAACGTTTATCATCTAACACAGAACATTCCCTCAACCATGGCGACATTGTGGCACTCGGAAAATTAAAAATGCAAGTTTTAGTGAACAATTCATAAGGAAGCGAGTTGACATGGCGTATTCAATTATTTTGCACATCCCTGGCGAGCAATCCATCGCTGGCGAAGTAGAAGAACTCCCAAAAGCAACCGATAGCATTATTGTTGTGATTAATCCACGCACAAAAGATGGAAAAGATTTACACTACATAGATAATAGTGCTGTGAAAGTGATTTGGCCCCTCGCCAAAGTCAGTTTCATCGAAATACTCGGTGACTCACAAGATGAAAAGATTATTGGTTTCGTGAGAGAATAACATGCCCGAAATGGATAGAAGAAGAATTTTAGTAGTAGATGATGAAGAACGCATGGTGCGCTTCATCCGCATGAACTTGGAACACGATGGCTTCCAAGTCGGTGAAGCATTTAATGGAAAACAAGCCATCCAAAAAATTCGAGACTTTACACCCGATGTCATCTTGCTTGACGTGATGATGCCCGATATTGACGGCTTTGAAGTGTTAGAAACAATTCGTGACTTTAGCAATGTGCCTGTGATTATGCTCACAGCCAAAGGCGAAGAAGACGATAGAGTTCGCGGTCTCGAAGGTGGCGCAGATGATTACATCACCAAACCTTTTAGTCCGCGAGAATTGGTCAGTCGTATCAAAGCTGTATTAAGAAGAACAGAAGGCGCGACCGGTTCCACACACGGAATTTTAGAAATTGATAAACGCCTCAAAATAGATTTTGACCGCCGCGAAATTTGGCTCGAAGGCAAACTCGTAAAACTCCGCCCGACTGAATATCGTTTGCTTTATCACTTAGTGCAAAATGCAGGCTGGGTTGTCTCACACGACCAATTGCTCCAAAAAGTTTGGGGCTATGAATATCGTGATGAACCTCATTACGTTCGCCTCTACATTAACTATCTGCGCGAGAAATTAGAAAAAGACCCTGCCAATCCAGTTTACATATTAACTGAACGGGGTGTAGGTTACCGCTTTGTAGATTTCAAACGAAGCAAAGAAAATAAAGAATAAAATATCTTTTCGTCATTGCGAGGAAGGTTGCGAAGCACCTGACGAAGCAATCCCAACATAGTAAAAAATTTAACAAAATTTATACACAACGCTTGCGTTTTTTTAACGCAAGCGTTTTAAATTAAGCATGTAAGTTAAAACCAACAAATCAAAAGGAGGCACCTATGTCTAGTATTATTCGTTGGGAACCCGCTCGTGAAATGATGACCCTGCGTGAGGCGATGGACCGTCTCTTTGATGACGCATTTACTCGTCCGCTCAGCCTCAACAATGGCAACTGGTCTGTCCCCGCTGTGGATATGTACCAAACTGATAATGAAGTCGTTGTCAAAGCCGCATTGCCGGGCATCAAGGCTGATGAAGTTCAAATCAATGTCACTGGCGAAGTCCTCACCCTGAAAGGTGAAACCAAACACGAAGAAGAAAAGAAAGAAAAAGCCTATCATCTTCGTGAACAACGCTGGGGTTCGTTTGAACGCTCAATCGTCCTGCCGACCGAAGTTGTAGCAGACAAAGCCAAAGCCGATTTTGAAAACGGCGTGCTGACCATCACACTTCCCAAAGCGGAAGAGGTCAAACCCAAAACCATCAGCATCAAAACCAAATAAATAACATAACTAAAAAGGAGTCGAGTTAACTCGACTCCTTTTTGTTTAATAGGTATGATTGCGGATTAGGACACTTAATCTATGACCTCAACTTATTCATCCCTCCGCATCAACTCTGACCGTATGCTTGATTCGTTTACCCAAGTCTCTGTCTTCGGTTCAACATCCGAAGGTGGAGTGAATCGCCCAAGTTTTAGTGAAGCACATCTACAAGCTAGAAAATGGTTTCGTGACCAAATTGAATCATCAGGTTTTGAATTTCGCACAGATGGTGCAGGTAATCATTCGGCTGTCATTGCGAGTGAAAAGAAGCAATCTCCTACATTGATAATTGGCTCACATCTTGACTCTGTTCCCAACGGCGGAAAATATGATGGCGGCCTCGGTGTCGCCGCCGCGTTTGAAGTGTTGAAAATAATTCAGGAAAACAGAATCAAGTTGAAAGTCAATGTAGAAGCGATGGATTTTACAGATGAAGAGGGCACATTAGTCGGTCTGTTAGGTAGTGCTGCAATTTCAGGTCATCTTCATCAAAAAGATTTAGATAACCCACGTGGCGGAAGAGAAAATTTAATTGAAGGTATGAAACGCGCAGGCTTATCTGACGAAAGCATGTTGAGTGCAAAGCGAGACCCAAAAACTTTGGCGGGATATTTAGAATTACACATTGAACAAGGCAAACGATTAGAAAAATCAAAAATCAATATTGGAATTGTTTCAGCCATTGTCGGAATTGCATCGTATCGTTTAACTTTTATTGGTAAAGCCAATCATGCAGGCACAACAACAATGGAAGATAGACTCGATGCTTCATTAGGTGCAAGTTCGTTTACGTTGAAAGCGCGTGAATTGGTGATGAACGAATTTAAGAACTCTGTAGTCAATGTTGGCAAAATGGAATTTGCACCAGGCGCATTTAACATTGTGCCTGCTCAAGTAGATTTATCTTTAGAATTTCGTTCAGCCACTCAAAGTGAATTTGATAAATTAGATGAAGCATTAATTTCTTTAACAAAAAGTGAAGCGAAACAATTTGGTTTGGAATTAAAAATAGAATTTCTTGGCAAACATTCTCCCAGCCCAATGAGTGATAAAACCCAAACCGCATTTGCCAGTGCTTGTGATGATTTGGGATTAACACACACTTCTTTAACTTCAGGTGCTGGGCATGATGCCCAATCACTTGCGGATTTATGTCCAGTTGGAATGATTTTCGTTCCGTCCGTAAATGGGATTAGCCATTCTCCGCGTGAGTTTACAGAATGGGAAGATTGTGTGAATGGAGCAAATGTTTTGTTGCATGCAGTTTTGAAATTAGGAATTGATTAGGAAAGAACTTTGCCACAGAGGGCACAGAGCTCTCTGTGAAAAAAATAAAAAACCTCTGTGTGCTCTGTGGCTAAATTGGAGAATTACATGAAAAACTTTGACCCAAAATATAACGACATTTCCAAAACCGAAATTCACTGTCACCTTGAAGGTGCGATTCGTACGCAGACGATTATTGATATTGCCAAAGAAAATAATATTAAATTGCCTGCTTATGAAGTCAATGAATTAGATAAACACGTCAAAGTACTTGACCAGATGAAAGATTTGCAAGCCGTATTAGATGCCTTTGATATTTTTCAACGAAGCATTACATCACCACAAGTGTTTGAAAGAATCGCTTGGGAATTATTCGAAGATTGTGCCAAGCAAAATATTAAATTGTTTGAAGTCCGTTTTTCACCCGATTGGGCATTTCATGGACATAAACTTGATTGGGATGCTTGTTTAGATGGTTTGCTTCGAGCCATTGATAAAGCTGAAAAAGAATTTGACATGGCAATTGGAATCATTGCCATTACATCCAGAAGCATGGGTGCGGAATCATGTGTCAAAACTGTAGATTGGGCGATTAAGCATCAAAAACATATTCAGGCTGTAGATTTAGCCGATGGCGAAAAGATTTTCCCTGCCAAAGATTTTATTAAACCGATTCTCAAAGCCAAAGATGCAGGCTTGAAAGTGACCATCCATTCAGGTGAAGATACACCTGCGGAATATGTAATGGAAACAATCAAAAATTTTAAACCAGACAGAATCGGACATGGAATCCATAGCATCGAAGATATGAAGGCTGTGGAAATGCTCATCGAAAAGGGGATAACGCTTGAAGTGAATCCGTGGTCGAATTACTTGACCAATTCTGTATCAAGTATTGAGGCGCATCCACTCAAGAAATTGTTTGACCTCGGAGTTAAAGTCACAATCAATTCTGATGACCCCGAAGTGTTAGAAACAAATGTCAATAATGAATATCGCATTGCGCATGAAGTTCTAGGCATGAGTTTGGAAGAAATCCACACTTGCAATCGTTTTGCGTTTGAGGCTTCCTTTATTGAGCCTGAGAAAAAACAGAGAATTTGGGAGAAATATTTTGTTTAGCCACAGAGGTCGCAGAGTTCACAGAGATTCTTAATAAGGTTTTCTCAAAGCTCTCTGTGTTCTCTGTGGCTGATTATGCTTACAAAATTCAAATTGACCAATTGGCAACCCTTAGGGTAAAATAATGCGCTACTTAACCCTGAAAACCCATTCCCGTTTGGGGATTGTGTAAAACTGTAAAGCAATAGAAGGAAAATTTTAGAATGACCAAGCGAACTTATCAACCAAAAATCCGCCGTCGCGTGCGCGTACATGGCTTTCGCAAACGCATGGCAACCGCCGATGGACGCGCAGTCCTCAAACGTCGTCGCCTTAAGGGACGACATAAGTTAACCGTCCGCTCCAACGAACACGTTAAAAAAGTTCGTTGGTAAACTTGCGATTAAGAGGCGCGGGTGCAGAGACGTTTTCGACTCTCCCGAGCGGAAGATTTCAAGCGGGTGCGGCAAACAGGCAAGTCCTTTGCTCATCCGCTTGTTGTGTTAGTAATCAAAGCCAACGAATCAAAAGATAATTTAAGAGTTGGCGTCACCGCAGGCAAAACGACAGGTTCAGCCGTTCATCGTAACCGAGCCAAGAGACTTTTACGCGAAGCCATGCGACCATTACTCCCAAACATCGCCTCAGGCTTTGACCTCATCCTGATTGCCCGACCCAAACTTGTCACTTCCACTTTAACAGAAACCCGCTCCGCGTTAATCAACCTTTTCCAACGCGCCAACATACTTCTTCCTTTGAATGAATCCTGAAACCGAACAACATTTCCATCTACACGATTATTCAGACGAACCGCGTTTGCGAGATATGCCTCGCACGCTGATGAATTTGCCACGCATTAGTCTGCTGGCATTGATTCGTTTATATCAAATGGTGATTTCGCCCGGCTTACCTGAAAATACTTGTCGCTTTTATCCATCTTGTTCACATTATGGATATCAAGCCATTTATAAGCACGGAGCAATCAAAGGCTCATTCATGGCGACGTGGAGAGTATTGCGTTGTAATCCATTCAACCCCGGTGGTTACGACCCTGTGAAATAAAAATCTTTGCCACAGAGTTCTCTGAGAAAAAACTCAAAGATCTCTGTGCACTCTGTGGCTACTTTGTAGGAGTAATACAATTTTGAAAACCAAAAAACTGACATTATTTTTTCTGCTGATTATCGGCGCATTGATACTCAGTGCCTGTACTGGGCAACCCCTCACAAATAATTATCCCGGTCTCGCAACAGACGGGGAACGCGCTTACATTTCCACTGGCTCATTCATCTATGCAATCAATGTAGAAACTGGAAATCAAGTTTGGAGTTACCCCGAAGACCCAGAAACTGAACTTTTATATTATGCAACACCTGTTTTAACTGAAGATGGTCAATTACTGATCGGAAGTGTCGGTACAAATCATGCTTTCATTAGTTTAGACCCTGCTACTGGGCAAGAAAAATGGGCTGAACCATTTTCATCAGCAAAAGGTGCGTGGGTGGCATCTCCGCTTGTATTCAATGAAACCATTTATGCTCCCAATACAGATGGCTTTCTTTACATTTTAGATTTAAATGGAAATCAAATGAGCCCGCCAATTGAATTGGGTGGCGCATTGTGGTCTGCCCCAGTGACCGATGGAACGTACATCTACATCAACTCACTTGACCATCATTTGCATATTTTGAATCCAACCACTGGCGAAAGCGCTGACCCAATTGACTTAGGCGGCGCGGCTCCGGGTAGCCCAGCAATTGGGAATGATGGTATTTATGTCGGCTCGTTTGCATCGGATGTGAAATTTATTACACCAAATGGTAATAATGAAGTCATCGCCTCTGCATCCGATTGGGTTTGGGGAACCCCAGCCTTTGACAGTGAAACTTTATATTTTGCCGATTTAAGTGGAAATATTTTTTCACTTGATTTAACAAACAATCGTCAGAATTGGGACTCACTACAACCAGACGGTCCTGTAACGGCGAGTCTGCTTGTGGTGGGTGATCAGATTTACGTCGCGACAGAGGCGGGGTCTCTCATCGCCTTAGACCGTGATGGAAAAATCGTCTGGGAAAAAACACCCGGCGGAAAAATTTATACAACTCCAGTGCTTGCCAATGATTTAATTCTCGTTGCGCCTTATCAAGCAGAATTTGCCCTCGCCGCTTATGATGCCGATGGCAAACAAGCCTGGACGTTTACACCAGATAATTAAGGAGTCCAACAATGTGGGAACTCATTATTGTTCAACCGCTTACTAACTTACTTTTGTGGATTTATGACACA
>DQGV01000404.1 GCA_003524705.1 Anaerolineae bacterium
CATTACCTGAGCCTACTAACAATAATATAAAAGTAGATAAAAATATCTTAGAAGGAAATCCTGTTCTTTCAAGTTGTGTTGAAGATTCTATCACCGCCCTTTCTCGAAAATCCGATTCTCAAAATAAAATTTCAGCTACTGACATGTTTGTGGATATTGCAAAGTATGGCACTGGAAAATCAGTTACACGCCTTAGAACAAATGGAGTTACTCCAGAAAAAGTTGATGAAATTATTAATCAATTAGGTTGGCAACTTATTGAAAGATAAGCAATAGATTTTATTATCGTTTTACATGGAGATTTGTAAATATGACCGAACAATGGATGCCGAGTAACAAACAAGAATTGATGTCTGAAATTAAAAAAGAATGGAAGTTATTAATTGACCTTGCCGAATCTTTGACCGACGAGCAAATGACAAAACCTGATTCAGGTGGATGGTCACCGAAAGATAATTTGGCTCATTTAGCTGAATGGATGAATATTTTGTTAGGCTATCACATGGATAAACTCCCTGCCCACGAAGTGATTGGGGTTTCAAAAGAACAATTACCTGAATGGGAAATTGAAGTGATTAATCCAGTGTTGTTTGAGAAGAATAAAAACTTGACGCGAAAAGAAATGATGACGAAGCTGAATCAGGTGTATGGTCAATTAGAGGCGCAGCTTGAGTCTATGAGTTACGAAGATTTGTTAAAGCCAAAAAATGCAGATGACCCAGAAAAACGTCCTATCATGTTATGGGTGTTGGGTGATACCACTGAACATTTTCTTGAACATCGTGAAACGATTGAACGAGGATTAAAACAATGACAGCCGAATCAGAAGTTGATATCAAATATTTAAAAGCCGCAGGGCGTGTGGTAGCAGGCGCGTTGAAAAAAATGATGAAACATGCACAGCTCGGCATCACCACCGCTGAGTTAGATAACATCGGCAAAGAATTTTTGGAAAAAGAAGGTGCTAAGTCTGCGCCACAAGCCATGTATGATTTTCCCGGCGCAACTTGTATTAGCATCTCGCCGGTCATCGCGCATGGTATTCCGAACGAAACGATTTTGAAAGAAGGCGATTTACTTAATATTGATGTATCGGCTGAACTCGATGGTTATTTTGCAGATACAGGTGCTTCGATGATTGTTGCAAAAAGAATTCCTGAACTCGAAAAACTTTTGGATGCAACAAAATCGGCATTGAACAAAGCAGTTTATGCCGCCAAAGCAGGCGCATTATTAAACACGATTGGTAAATCAATTCAGGATGAAGCGACTCGCAAAGGTTATGGTGTCATTTATGATTTGACCGGACATGGCATTGGGCGCAAATTACATGATGAGCCATCCAACATTCATAATTTTCATAACCCATCAGACCGCCGCACACTTCATGAAGGCTTGGTGCTTGCTATTGAACCTTTTCTTACCACTGGAAAGGGTCGCGTTGTGGAAAAGAAAGATGGCTGGTCATTGCAAACCATTGATAAAACCATTGCCGCTCAATTTGAACATACGATTATCGTCACAAAAAATGAGCCGATTATTTTGACTTTGTAAATAAAAAAGTGCAGACATAAGTCTGCACTTTTTTTATTCTTCCTTCATCCATCTCTTCACCGCTTCATGCGGATGTTGATACTGTTCCATCAAAGTCAACAGAGTCTCAGGGTCAGCATCACTGACTACACCTTTACGATGTTCTGAAAAAACAAAACCTTCATTTACAGCATGATCCATTGCGGCGAGTAAAAAGTCGTAATAATTTTTTATATTTAACAAACCAACTGGTTTTTCATGTGCACCGGTTTGCGCCCATGCGATTGTTTCAAACAATTCATCCCATGTGCCAAATCCGCCGGGTAGGGCAATATATCCATCAGATAACTCGTGCATTTTTGCTTTGCGTGAATGCATGTGCGGAGTGACATCCATACGCGTAACACCAGTATGAGCAAGGGCAGGTGTATTCATAGATGGAATAATCACTCCAATCACTTCGCCACCAGCGGATAGGGCTCCATTTGCAACTTCGCCCATCAAGCCTGTTTTGCCACCGCCATACACAAGCCGAATATTTTTTGAGGCGAGAATCATGCCGAGGTTGAAAGCGGCAGTTTTATAGTCAGCATGAACCGAATCAGATGAACCACAAAAAACGCAGATAGATTTCATAAATCTATTTTATAGTTTTAATCGGATTTAGAAATATGAACCAGATACGCCTCTACCATCAACAAATTCTTTTCACCTGCACGTTGAATGACGCTCAGCAATTGGTCCATTTTATTGACTTCTTCCAGTTGTTCATCAATAAACCATTGTAAAAAGTTTTGAGCGAGATAATCATTTTCTTTGTTAGCAATATCCATCAAACCTTTAATTTGTTCGGTCACTTCTTTTTCCCAAGCCAATGCGGCTTTGATGGCATCTTCTGCCGATGAAAAAGTTGGCTTCGGCGCATTGACTGACGGAATTTCTAACTTGCCTTGTGTGTCTAACACGTAATGCACGAATTTGAGGGCATGTTCTTTTTCTTCATTAGATTGTTCAAAAAACAGTTTAGACAACAGGCTCAATTTTTGCTCTTGAAAGTAACCAGCAATGCTGAGGTATTGTAACGAAGCACCAAATTCGTTCCCGATTTGTTGATTCATTGCTTTTGTGAGTGTGGGGCTAATCATCATAAGAATCTCCTTTCGATATATACATATTATAAGTCACCCGTTGTTAGATATGTATAAAAATGGCAGGTTAGAAGTTTGTTAGTGTGACGTTTGTATGCTTGACTTTAATATTCCGCAGAGATAAAAATAGCCTATTATGGACTATAAGGATTATTACAAAATTCTAGGCGTAGACCGAAAAGCCAGTGCGGAAGAGATTCGCACGACGTATCGGAAACTTGCCATGAAATATCACCCCGATAAAAACCCCGGCGATAAAAAGGCTGAGGAGAGATTCAAGGAAATTAACGAAGCCTATCAGGTTCTAAGTGATGATGCCAAGCGCGCCAAGTATGACCAACTTGGCAGTGCTTATACCAACTTTCGTGGGCGGGGCGGACGTGCCAGTGACTTTCAATGGGATGATTGGTTCAATCAAAATGCAAGCCAGCAACGCGGCAGAACGTATACCAATGCTGATGATATTTTCGGTGGTGGTGGTGGAATCAATAACTTTTCAGATTTCTTCCGTATGATGTTTGGTGAAGCCATGCGTTCATCTGTCAGAAATCAGGCGGCGCAAGGTTACGAACAAGAAGCCCAAATCACATTTGATGAAGCTTATCATGGCACTACGCGCCAATTACAAACGAATGGAAAGAAACTGAATGTGAAAATCCCTGCTGGGGTTAAGACAGGCTCAAAGGTTCGCGTGGCAGGTGCAGGTCCAGAAGGAATCGATTTATATCTAGTGATTGATGTGCAAGCAGATAATCGCTTTGAACAAGATGGCAGTAATCTCACCACAACATCTACGGTAAGTGTATTTACTTTAATTTTAGGTGGCGATGCCGAGGTCGAAACACCGGCTGGAAAAGTGAAATTAAATATCCCGCCCGGTACTCAACCTGAGCAAGTTTTTCGTTTGGCAGGGCGTGGCATGCCAAATTTAAAAGATACAAAAACAAAAGGTGATTTGTACGTGAAGTTAAAAGTACAAGTGCCAAAATATTTAACAACCAAACAACGCGAGTTAATTGAAGAAGCCTCGAAAATTAAATTTTAAAGGTGATGTATGAAAACAAATCGAATCTTGTATGCATTTCTTATTTTGGTTTTAGCAAGTCTTGCTTGTCAAACAGCAATTAGCCCAAACTCAGAATCTCCAGTTGTTACACAAGTAATACCAACCATTGTGCCTGCGAACCCGGCGGTGGTGAATCCATCTTCAGGTCAGCAAGAAAGTTTAGTTTCATTATATGAAAATGTCAGTCGTGGCACAGTGGCTATCTTAACCGATGCAGGCTCATCGGGTTCTGGATTTGTGTATGATAGTGAAGGTCACATCATCACCAATTTTCATGTTGTAGAAGGTGCAAACTCAGTAGAAGTACGTTTTACTTCTGGCTTTATGACGTATGGCACAGTGATTGGAACAGATTTAGATTCAGATATTGCTGTGGTTGAAGTGGATGTTCCTGCATCTGAACTTTTCCCGCTTCCACTCGGCGATTCAAACTTGCTTCGAGTTGGTCAAACCGTGGTGGCTATTGGCAATCCCTTCGGCTTAGAAAGCACTATGACCGTTGGCATTATCTCTGCATTAGGTCGCACATTAGATTCTATGCGCGTCAGCCCAGATGGTGCTTCATTCAGTGCCGGTGACATCATCCAAACCGATGCGGCAATTAACCCCGGCAACTCTGGTGGACCATTGTTTAACATCAATGGTGAAGTCATCGGAATCAATCGCGCCATTCGCACCACCAACTTTACAGAAGAAGGCGAACCAATTAATTCTGGGATTGGCTTTGCTATTTCAATCAACATCGTCAAAAAAGTTGTGCCTTCTTTAATTGCTGAAGGAAAATATGATTATCCATTTTTAGGAATTTCTTCTACCGATTTGTTTAGTTTAGAAATGGTAGAAGCATTAGGATTAAGTCAATATACTGGAACTTACATTACCAGTGTTGTCCCCGGCGGACCTGCCGAACAAGCAGGCATCATTGCAGGGTCAAGACCCACTAACATTCCAAATCTACTCGCTGGTGGAGATTTAATCATCGCCATTGACGGCAATCCCACGCGCACATTTGATGAAATGCTGGCATATCTGCTCACAAACAAATCCCCTGGTGATACTGTTGTACTCACCGTCTTGAGAGATAATCAATCCGTAGACGTGACGGTGACATTGGATAAAAGACCGTAAACAAAAAGAGACTGTCATCCGACAGTCTCTTTTTAGACTAAAGACAATTGAACAAGTTCTGTCTCTTCTTTTTCTATTTTTATCTTTGATTTTATAGGTAAAGAATAATTTGAAATAAACAGCTCATTTCCTTTATCTGCTTTCCCTTGTTTGTAATTATTCATTCCGTACTGTAATTCCCATTCATAAATATTTGCAAACTTAAAGTTTTCTCTAATTTCAGTTGAGTCGTCGTATGTAATCAGCCAAGAATGTTTGCAATCCTTTACAGCACAAGAAAATTCTTGATGATTAAATTCAGTATGTAAAATGCCATTCTTTCCATAAAGCCTTGACTTTGTTGCTTTGAAATACGGAGGGTCTAGGAAAGTAAATATACTTTCATCACCATCTTTCAGAATTTCTCGATAATCTATGTTAGTGATTTTTACATTTTCTAGCAATTTGCCTAAACCTGAAACTCGTTCAATAGAAGAGTCTGTAAATCTTCCTTCATAAGCACCTTGAGAATCCCCCCCAGACTCAACCACACCAGAAAATGTAATTCGATTCAACACAAAAAATCGAGTGGCACGTTCGAGTTCTGAGATTTTTTGAACATCAACTTTCAATAATTCAGTAAATAACTTTTGCCCATCTTTTGTTTCTTTTTTTATTTTCAATACTTCCCCTGCAAGTTTTTCCGAATCAATTTGAGCATATTTCCAAAAATAATACAGTTCTGGATTTAAGTCATTAATCCAAATTTTTAATTTAGGATATTTTTGTTTTAAGTAAATAAAGAAAGACCCACCACC
>DQGV01000036.1:0-140 GCA_003524705.1 Anaerolineae bacterium
TGTGTTGCCGTATGTCTGGGCAAATTGCGTTTATAAAGACATGCAAAATTGTGAAACCACACCCGCTCCTATTAGTTATATTGATGCGGCAGTGGCCGCAGGTAAGCCTGTCATCTTACAAGTGGATTGGAACAAACAAC
>DQGV01000036.1:381-2631 GCA_003524705.1 Anaerolineae bacterium
TACAAGTGGATTGGAACAAACAACAAGGCTTACAAACTCATTTTGTTTTAGTAAAAGAAAAAAAGGGCAACGATTATTCTATTTACGATCCATATAAATATGGCGGCGATGCACCCGATAAAGAAGTTTTATTAACTACTCGCTATAAATACAATGGCGCAAAACTCGCCACCGAAATTAGTGCTGTGCTATGGTTTGAAAACTACAGCATTGCTCAACCTGAACCCCCTAAACAAACCAAACTCCCATTACCTGCCGAAAAATTTGTGGTGTATGCCGCCGAAGATGACTTAGCCTTGCGCGCTGAAGGTTCGGTTACTGGTTACTTATGGAAGCGTTTGTTGAAAAATACCGAATTAATTTCGCTTGAAACCAAAGCCCAAGCACAATCCAAAGTTGGCAAACAAGGTCAATGGATTCAAGTACAAGACCCAACAGGTCAACAAGGATTTGTCGCCGCTTGGTATGTATCAGATAAAAAAGTGACCGCCTCATCCTCAGGGACACCTGCTACATCACCCAAGCCTTCTACTTCGCCGACACCTAGCACTTCACCCAAGCCAAGCAATTCTCCATCACCTGCGCCAGTTCCAGCAGGTGCGTTGGCATTGTTTCCAACCACACAAATTACATTACGTACGAAACCCGTCGTTGCTAGTGACAATATCATTCGTTATGTCAACGTGACTGAGCAACTCATCAGCCTTGAAACTGCCGAGCAAGCCATACCAAAAGTCGGCGTGCAAAATCAATGGATAAAAGTTAAAGACGCTAATAATAAAGAAGGGTATGTAGCGGCGTGGTTTGTCAAATATGCAGGCGGTTCTACAGCACAAGCCAACAATAACACCATACCGGCATCCAGCGGAAATGTCAAAGTGAAAACAACTGCCGAATTGGTCACATTACGCAAGCAACCCGTCGTCAGTGATGCGACAATCATAAAACGTGTGCCGATTGGTTATGAATTTACCATTACCGAAACAGGTGGCGAATCAAAAATCGGTAAAAACGACCAATGGATTAAAGTGAAAGATGCTTCAAGTGAAGGTTATATTGCCGCGTGGTTTGTAGCGCGCTAACATAAATATAGGAATCAATCACATGGAAAACCTCAACCATTCCCCTATTTTAGAAGTCGCTTGGAGAAAGTTCGCGCAATACGATGCCACTTCTGTAAAACGCACAGCCGCATACACCCGCCTACGCCAATGGATTGCCATCTTCGGTCTGCTGGCAACACTCTTTGCTATTCTCACTACAATCTACCCCGAAAGTTTTTCAGAGATTGGTGAATTTATATTGAAGATATTATTAATCTCTTCGCCGATTATTGCTTCTTTGCTAGCGGCATTTGCAAATAAATTTTTCGCCACAGGCGATTGGTTAATTTCAAGAGCTGGCGCAGAAGAAACGCTTAAAGATATTTACATGTATCGAACCATTTTGCAAAAGAATCCAAAACGACGCGAATGGCTTGAAAAAAATCTCACCAAAATTCAACGTTCGGTGTATCGCGGTATGAATGGTGAATTGGTGATGGAAACCTATAAAGGTGAAGTACCGCCATTACCACGTTTTAATCCTAAATATCCGAACAGTGATTCTGGCTTTCACGATTTATCAGGCGATGAGTATTTTAGTTTTCGACTTGAAAACGAATTAAATTGGCATATTAAAAAAGTAAATCAAAAACAAAGTGAACGAACTCGCCTGCAATTGCTTATTTTGGGCTCGGGTGCGGCGGGTGCTATTTTAGCCGCATTAGGTGGACCATTTACGTTATGGGTTGCCTTAGCCGCTTCTTTAACAACCACGTTATTAGGCTGGCAAGAATTAAAAAATCTTGACTTGGTCGTTCGTAACTACAGCAAAGTCATCATGGAATTGACCATTATTTCAGACCATTGGAAAAACCTTGAAGCCGAAGAACGTACTGACACTGAGTTTTACAAAATGGTTAAATCAGCCGAAGAAATATTGTGGAGCCGTAATGTCGAATACATTAAAGCCATGCAAGAGGCGCTCCAAGAATCCAATTTGGATGAAGAAGCAAGGTTAATCAATCGTGTTATCGAAGAACAGCGCGATGCAGACCGCCGCTTGAAACAATCATTTGAAGATTCAATTGTAGATACTTTAACTGAAAAATTAGATGAAGGGCATGAAACATTAAGTGAAACATTCGAAGAAGCCCTTAACAACTTGGCAGAAGAAGCCTCTTCAGAAATTGTGCAAGCCGAACTCGCC
>DQGV01000203.1 GCA_003524705.1 Anaerolineae bacterium
ACCTAAAATTTCTTTTGCATCTTCGATGGCTTTGTATTTGAGATTTAATAAATGCGGAAGTTTTTCTTGGTCTAGTTCTTCTACACCAGTTTCAATATATTGTGACAATACAAATTCAACAAATGCTTTTTGTTCATTGCTGAGAGAATCAAAAATATTTGATTGTGCTTTGGCAACACGAGTTTCTCTTGTAATAGGCTGTGTTGTAAATGAAATGTATTCCAAGACATCAAACAAATCACTGTTTTCTGCATTGATTAATGATTGCATCATGGATAATTCTTCTGTGCCAAAACCAACTTCGGATAATTTTTCAAGCAATGCTTTGCGTGTGATAGGGCTAGACCAAATTTGACGAAGTTCTTCTTCGGTCTTGAAAAAGGCGGGCAACACGCCAAATAAATTTTCTAAAAATTGTTGAGCAGAAATAGGTCTGCCATCGGCGCTGTAATATAGAGTAGATGACATGTGTTGAATCTCGCGCTCTTTGCCGTCACGCAATTTGACTTTCACTTTTATGCGTGGTTCGGGGTTATCAATGGGTGTATAAGGAGGGCGTGGTGGGTGACTAATAATTGGTTTCTCTATTGGAGGGTCTTCGGGTTCACCATCCCATTCGGGGTCTGCAAAGTGATGATGCGCATCTACAAAATCATAAATGGTGAAATATTCTTTGCCATCAAACAGACGGGTACCACGCCCAATGATTTGTTTGAACTCAATCATGGAGTTGATTGGGCGCATGAGAATAATATTGCGAATATTACGAGCATCTACACCAGTAGATAATTTTTGTGAAGTGGTAAGAATAGTAGGAGTGGTTCTTTCGTTATCTTGAAACTGACGCAGATATTCTTCTCCCATTTCGCCATCATTGGCGGTGACGCGTACACAATAAAAAGGGTCGGGATTCTTTTTGTATTGATTAATTAAATCTCTAACAGCGGCGGCGTGTTCTTGTGTAGCACAAAAGACAATTGCTTTTTCATTTTGATTGATTTCGTTCATGAACAATTGAACACGCTTGGCTTCACGCGCTTTGATTTCAATAATTCTGTTGAAATCTGANTCTTTATAGACTTTACCTTCTTCGATTTCACCTTCGACCACTGTATCATCGGAGGTGTAAATATATTCATCTAACGAAGTTTTCAGACGGCGCACTTTGAACGGGGTTAAGAAACCATCGTTGATACCATCTTTCAATGAATAAATGTCTACGGGTTCGCCAAAATATTTATAGGTATCTACATTGTCTTTTCGTTTGGGGGTAGCCGTGAGACCCAATTGCACAGCAGGGGAGAAGTATTCTAAAATAGCACGCCAATTGGATTCATCGTTTGCGCCACCACGATGACATTCATCAATGATGATGAAATCAAAATAATCTTTAGGATATTCACCGAAATAGGGTGTATCGTTTGGACCTGACATAAAGGTTTGAAAAATGGTAAAGAAAATACTGCCATTGGTTGGCACTTTACCTTGTTTGCGAATTTCATTGGGTCTGATTCGCACCAACGCATCTTCGGGGAATGCTGAATAACGGGTGAATTCAGAAAAAGCTTGGTTGGCGAGAATGTTGCGGTCTGCCAGAAACAGGATGCGGGGTCGGCGTGAAGTGTCTCGTCTTAAATTCCAGCGTGTTTGATATAACTTCCAAACAATATGAAAGGCAATTGTGGTTTTGCCTGTGCCAGTGGCAAGCGTCAATAAGATTCGATTTTTGTTTTGAGCGATGGCTTCGAGTGCATTGTTCACGGCAATCTCTTGATAATAACGTGCAGGTTTGGTGCCGCTGATATTTTCTAATGGAACTTCGTCATATTTTTCTTGCCAATCATTTTGTGTAAATGTTTTGTTCCACAACTCATCAGGCGCGGGGAATTTTTCTACGATCTCTTCGCCACCCTGCATGTTGATTTGATAAATTTCTTTACCATTGGCGGCATAAGCAAATTTGAGATTTAATTTGAGAGCATATTCTTTGGCTTGCCCCACGCCTTCACCGACTGCATATTCATCACTTTTTGCTTCAATGACTGCTAAGGTTCGATTTTTATATACCAGAAGATAATCGGCGATGGCGGGCTTGCCACGTTTGCCACCCGTTTGGATTCTGCCCGCGTTGATATGATACTCGCGACGGATTTTCGCTTCGCCTTTGCCCCAACCTGCTTCTGTTAATTTGGGGTCTATTAATTCCGCTCTGGTTTCGGCTTCGTTCATGACCCCTCCCCGTCCCTCCCCAAATCCAAAGGATTTGGGGAGGGTGACCGAAGGTCGGGTGGGGTAGATTTTAGTGCTTCCATAATCACAAGTATAACGCCTTCAATATTATTCAAGACTTCATTATTCCAAAAACGAATCACTTTATAGCCCTGCGATTCAAGATATTGCGTTCTTTCATGATCATATTCTTCTTGTTCTAAATGTTGACTTCCATCAAGCTCAATAATTAACTTTGCTTTTGGTGAACAAAAATCTGTGATGTAGTTAACAGTATGTCCTTTTTACGTTGCTGTAAATTCAATGCGTATCGGTGACATATCCATACCTGATGGTATGTTTGCTATTGGTCTTGCTTGGATTTTATATCGTCTCTTGTCATAGGTGAAAAAAAAAATGATTGAAATAAACATTTATCTTCCCGACTCAATTTTACTTCGTGCCTTACTTGGTCTCGTTGGTGGTTTTGGTGGCGTTCGTGCGCTAATGTGGTTACGAAAGATTATTTTCGGATGAGCCTCGTATCTGCTGACGTATTTCTTGGACTTGTTCGCCTGTATCGCCTTCTTTGGATTTCGGGTCGTTATGGTGGCGGTAAAACTGCTCTTGCCTATCGTATAGCGTATGACCTTCTTCAAAGTGGATTCGTTCGCTATGTTGTCTCAAATACTGATAGCGTATGGTCGTCAAAATTTGAGGACGTAGTACCTCGCTATGATGAACGTGGAATGCCTATTCTAGATACTTGCGTCATATTAGATGAGGGCGGATTGTTTCTCAAAACTACCAAAGATGCAGACGAGTATATGTCGTTTTTGCGTAAATTGAATGTAATTTTACTTATGCCCTCTGTCACTCCTGTATCTTCTCGTTTGCGTTCTCTAAATGTAATGCGTGAATTCAATGCAAGGCGCATAGGCTTACCGATTTGGATGTACAAATACACCTTATCACAAGGAGTTATTCGTGAAAGTGAAAGATTTTACTGGTTCAATCCGCAAGAGATTTACGGCATATATGACACGTTTGCGACGCCTGTGGACGATACAGGTATATCGGATTGGCTCGCGGGTTATGTGGAAGTCGCAGTCAAAGCGTATTACGCCAGAACTGGACGTCAACGAGTCGAGCGTAAACTTAACCCCATATATGGCGTGGAAGGCGCAGGGGGGAACTTTGGCGATTTCCTTGAAGCGTCGGAAAATATCGCAAGCGCAAGCGACGTTATATCCGCATCTCTTGCTAAACGACAATCGGGCAGACGCTGATGGCTTTTCACTCAATGCTTTCATTATGTTACTTATTGTGGTTATTGGTCTACCGATATATTTATATTGGGCTTTCGTTGGTGCATTTCAACGTCCTAAGGAACATGAGCAAGCAAATGAAATACTTACAGCAATGGCTTTTGGTGATGTTCCAACGGGAACGCCTGAAAGTTTATATGTTGGTCAAATAATACTTTCAACGCCCATGACCCCTGTACCTACTTATACACTCTACCCAACATATACACCACAAGCAACGTTTACGCCCTCTGTGGATTGGTTGCAAGGTTCGCCTGTTCCAACAAAAAACAGTTTTGAACCTAATCAAGTTAATTGGGTATTTTCTTATTATTACCCTGACCTAGTTGCTAAACGACATCAAGACCCAAGCATGGAAGTAAATTGTCATCCCGATAATTGGATATGGAACAATCAACAAACAAGGGTTATAAAATGCAAAGATACAACTGCAAGCGGTGCGAAGTGGAGTGACCATCTAATGTATGAAGATAAACACGGCTTCGCGGGTGGTGTGGCTGTACCTTATTACCCAAATACACTAAATCCGATTTACCCGATGGGTAGCGTTATCACTGTTACAAGTCCACCGATAATGGCGGGTGATTACATCGTCATTGACATTTGCCCTGCCTGTGATGATTACATCAACGAACACGGCGTTATATTTCTTGACTTTCTCGCAAAGGGTTTACCAGATGGTGTTAATTTTTGGTCTCCCGTATCCGTTTTAAAAGTGAGGTATCCAAATGAATGACGATTTACCTATTCTCAAATATATATTTTATTCTGTCTTTTGTCTTATATATGGCATTTGTTTCATTGTTGGTATTTTTTCTCTTTACTTTGATTTATTTACCTTTTTATCTCGTATCTTGTTTTTATCTTCCGAGTGATGCGGTTTTGTTCTTTGCATCACATCGGAAGATGGATACAAACAGTTCGCGAAGCAGGCATGGAATAAAACAGTCTCACGGAGTAAGTTTTTATAAGTGATGCGGTTTTGTTCTTTGCATCACAT
>DQGV01000181.1 GCA_003524705.1 Anaerolineae bacterium
TGCAAAGAAACATAAATCAGATAAGTTTTCTACCTATGCCACCTGGGGCATCCGTCAAGCTATCAAACGGTATGCTTCACGTCATAAAAGTGGATTCTCACGTTCAGCAGAACTAGACGAAGCTTCATATCGTGTATTAAGAATTCAAAAAGAACTAACAGATAAATTATCAAGAACACCCACCTATGAAGAAGTAGCACAGACATGTAATTTGAGAGTATCAAAAGTAAAAGCTATCCTATCTACACCCAAAATGATTCGTATCGAAGAAGGGGATAACAGAAATCCCTACGAAGATTCGATTGACAACTCCAAAATCGAAAAGATACCGGACGATTCTAAAAGTGTGTCAGAAACGGTTGAAATCCATGAATACCACAAGTATCTTGAAGGGCTAAAAAAGACCCATCCACGACATGCCAAAATCATCAAACTACATTATGGGCTTGATGAGACAGGGCAGTCTTATTCATTAGCAGAAATTGCCCGAAAAATGAAGCTTACCCGTGAGCGAGTCCGTCAAATCCACGATGCCGCCATTGCCATTATGCGTGAATATGATGAAAACTGAGCAACAAGTAAACATTTTTTATATTCTAATCGTTTATATATACAAGGATATATAAACATCAATGATAAGAATTAGCCATATTCAAGCAAGTTCATACGTAGATGGACCGGGGCAAAGAGCAGTTCTGTTCGTGCAAGGTTGCCCTATTGCTTGTGCAGGTTGTCAAAATACGCACCTCTGGTCAAATTCGGGTGGAAAACTTGAACACGAAGCCGATGTCGCAAAGACACTTGCAGACTTATCAGAACATCATGGAAATATCACAATCTCAGGTGGTGACCCGTTTGCTCAACCAATCCAATTGAATCGCCTCATCGAACGCCTTAGAGAATACGAAACTGTAAAAAATATTATTGTTTATACAGGCTATTTATTTGAAGATTTGCTGGAAGGAATTCATTCAAGCACCCAAGCACTAAAGCATATTGACATACTTGTAGATGGTCCCTTTATTCGTGGAATGGACGATGAATTAATTATCTATCGCGGTTCAAGAAATCAAAGACCGATTGACGTTCAAGAGTCCCTCAAACAAGGGAAAACAATCGTGCTAGATTGGGATAACCCTGAAATTGTTATTACCAACTCAGGCAACATGTTAATGCCCGTTGGCTTAGTTCCTGATTTTCAAGATTTGGGTGAAGTAAAAACTACCCGCCGCTGTGGTCAAACAAAAAAATGACACAACCTCAACACAAAAAACAAATTATCAAATATCTTGAAAGAATCACTTCGCAAGGATATGACCATCGAAGTGCATTTCAAGATTTTCTTGATTTATCTATCGCCACCATGCAAGCATTGCCCTCTCATTTTTCTTCTATAAAGAAAACAAAACAGTTTGCAGAAGATACACCTGAGACCAAAGAACTATTTGAAACAATCAAAGACCGCTATTCCCGACACAATAATTGGGAATATATATTTGAAGCGTTTTCTCTTTCCTTTTTTGAATTGATTGAATCCACTTGGGATTATCAAGACACGCTAGGGGATGTGTTCATGGAGTTTTGTAATCCAAACCCACATACAGGGCAATTTTTTACACCCTTCAACGTTGCTAAGATGATGGCACAGATTCAACTGGAAAGCATTGAAAGTCAAATTCACCAACAGATAAAAAAAGAAGCGGCGACAAAAGACCCACTTCTTGGAGCCGCTGTCATGGCTTCTATGATTATTAAGACGAAAGAAGAAGCTGAAAAACATTTCTTTGATTTTATTTTGCCACTTGCTAGTAAACATCTAAAACCAGTCACAGTTTGCGACCCCACCTGTGGCTCAGGGGTCATGTTTATCGCCGCCGCTTCATGTGTTCCGAATTGGATGCTACAACTTGGCTTGGTTCAGTTCTACGGAATGGATATAGATATGACCTGTGTCAAAATGGCAAAGCTAAATGTAATGATTTATGGTCTCAATGGATTTGGTATCAAATGTGCATTAAGTCTTTCAGAAAAAGAACTTGCCACATTGCCACAAGCACACCAACACGCTTACGCCAAAGCACAGGCAGATTATCAAGCAGGCATCCCCATTGACCGCGAGCAAGTGATGGAAGAAATTAATAATTTTGAACAGCTTCAAATGTTCTAAGAGTTTATCAAGTCAAGTGTATAGAACCCCTGCCCCACTATATATGACAGTATATATATGCAAATTCAAGAGAGAAGCGCACGCAAATGAAGTCAATATACATCTTGTTAAGAATGGGGTAGGGGATTGTTTCTGTAAGATTAACAAAATAAGTTTATAGAAAGGTTGTAAGATATGAAACTAAATCTCAAACTACTTTTTGTCGGCGTTACATTTTTATTGTCGTCAAGTTTTGCTGTTGAATTAACTGGTTATATTTGGGCTATCCTTTTAACCATTGGAATTCTTTCTGTTTGTGTTTGGCTATATCTTATATATATTGAAAGTCATGTTTACTACATGGACAATCGAGAGAATACAAGATATGTTCGTTTAGCACACGCACTAGGGGATAACCCAAAAATTCTAAGACTGATGGAATTATCTATGCGTGCACATGTTCGCATTTGGGGTCAAGCCTCACAAGGACCAATCAAATTCGTTGCCGATACAGATGTTCCTATTAGTTTTTTAGCAAGGTTCTTAGAATTATCGGACAATACTTATCCGTGTGAAATCAGTAAATTTGCAGATGGCGAAGTTTGGAAAGAAGGCACAAAAGTATTTGGAGAATGTCGGCAGTTGGCAAATCAATTGTTAGATTATTTTGAACAGCTTGACTGGATTAAACGAGCAAACGGCGGACCCAACAGAACGCGCTGGTCTCGCTCTGAAATCCACCCCGGGCTAATCAAAGTAGCCTTTGAAATCCCAACAAATCAAGCCGTATGATTGGAAAACAGGACATGAAATTTTTTACCTCTCTTCAAAACTTCATAAAGAAAATTACAATCTTTCACTTGATTTTATTTCTAGCGGCTCTTTATACTTCCTATAACTACGGCTTGGCTGGTGGGGTAGTAGAAGAAAAAAACTATAGTATAGGTGGTTTTATATTAGGATTAATTGTCAATTTTTCTCTAGCGATTGCCTCAGCAAAATACGGCTCAGTCACAGGGGAGAAGCGCACCAAACAAGCCCTATATTCTTTTGGCGGTTTAATTGTTTTATCAATTTTCTTAATTTCCCCCGCTATTTTTTACAGTCTTCCTAAAGACTTCTTGAATCCTATTCTTAGAGGATTTTGGGCATTCGCTTGGGCGGCAGCTCCAGACATTGCCATTATTTTATGCGGAGCCGTAATCGGAAAAAATTTCTTCTCAGTTGATCCGGGCGCAGAAAAACCGAAGTCCGAAAAAACTACGGACGGAAAAGGCGGAGCTCCGCAATCCAAAAAGCGCACTCCGCCCGAAGTCCGCACGGAGGCTGAGGAAGTTGCGAAACGCTTCGCCTGCAAAATTGCGGAATGCAAATGGTCTCCGCCCGTAGATGATTTAATAAAAGTAAAAATGTCAGGTGGCAACATGATCGCCTCGGCAAACTCAAAGCATGGAAATCATGTTCGCTATGAACATTATCATAAAGTTGTAGATACAAAAGAAAAGGAAGTGGTGAAAAAATGAGTGAAGACAACGTAATAATTTACGTTAAGAAAATAGGTGATAGTTGGACATTCTGCAATGAAAACGGTTATTGTGTTCACGCAGACGGTAGCCTTGCTTATTATCCTGATTTTTTTGATGAATGCCCACAAGGTTATCCAATATATGGAGAAGAAGAATGAAAAATCAATCTATGAAAATCCAAATGGCGGAAGGTTTATATTTAGACCTCCGCTATGCTCTTTCCAAGCAATATAACTTCTTTGGAAACAAAGGCTCAGGGAAAACCTACGCCGCAGGCAAGATGATAGAGCAAATGCTTTACGCCGGTGGTCAAGTGGTAATCATTGACCCTGTCGGCATTTGGTACGGGCTTCGTATCTTACAGGATGGCAAAACTCCAAGTGGCTTGAATATCCCTGTCTTTGGTGGTCTTTATAGTGATTTACCTCTCAATTCAAATTCAGGCAAACTGATTGCAGACATCATTTCCGAGCGTCAAATATCCGCAGTCTTAGATGTTTCACAAATGGAAGATGATGAACTAAATACATTCGCCTCAGACTTCGGTCAACGTTTGTTTATGAACATGAAAAAGAATCCTAGCCCAATACATTTGGTCTTGGAAGAATGTCAAGAAATAATTCCAGAGATATTATCAACCAAAGGCGATAACAAAAAAATTAAAATCTACAAACGAATATCCAAGCTAGGGCGCAATTACGGAATCGGCATGTCTCTTATCAGCCAAAGACCGCAAGAAGTTAGTA
>DQGV01000244.1:0-176 GCA_003524705.1 Anaerolineae bacterium
GATTTAATCAGGCTAATACTTGGGCGCAAAGGTTTTGAAGTACATGGCGCGCCGGGTGGGGTTGAAGGAATAAAAATGGTTCGCGAAATGAAACCCGATTTGGTTTTACTTGATTTAATGATGCCAGACATGGATGGCTGGGAAGTATACCAACAAATGAAAGCCGAACCTACCAC
>DQGV01000244.1:513-14131 GCA_003524705.1 Anaerolineae bacterium
CCATTTAGTCCGCAAGAATTAATGGAAAGTGTTGAAAAAGTTTTCAGCAAATAAATTCAACGTTCATGGGGGCGAACGCTCCTCATTACAAAAAATATGTCCCGCTTCATTTACATCAATAACTTAAACAAAAAGATTGAAAAGCCTGCCCGCGTTTTATATGGTGATGGATTTTTTACCAAACTGTGCGGCTTGATGTTTCGTCCACGCCTCGAACCAGACTTCGGCTTGCTCCTCGTTGGAAGCAAAGATTCACGCCTCGACAGTTCGATTCACATGCTCTTTGTCTCATTTGATTTAGCCGTGTTTTGGATTAATGCTGATATGCAAATTGTTGATAAAGTCATTGCACAATCATGGAAGCCTGCTTATTTTCCAAAAGCCGATGCAAAATACACCTTAGAAATTCACCCCGACCGTTTTGGGGATTATGAAATTGGTGACAAGGTTGAATTCAAAGATGTTTAGTTCTTTTACCACAAAGGTTCACAAAGGTGCACAAAGGTTTAAGAAGTTCTATCTTCTCTTATTGGTTCTATTAATTCTCCCCTTTCAACCTGCACAGGCGCAAGATAGTACGGGTCCCATTTATATTGTTCAACCGGGCGATAGTCTTTCATCTATTGCTTCACGTTTCAATGTCAGTTTGAATGATTTATTAGCCGCGAATGGAATCACAGACCCAAATCAACTTACGGCTGGTCAGCAATTAACTATCCCCGGCTTAGAAGGTGTGACTGGGATTCTCAATACAAGATTTATTAACTTTGGGGATTCATATCGCAGTTTGATTCGTCAAACCCAAGTGCCAGAAGATTTATTCAAACGCTTGAATCGTATTGTTAGTCCGAGCGAATTTTATGTCGGCACGAATATGATTATTCCTGAGCAAGCCGAGAACCCAAATCAAAAACGAGTTTCGCCAGCAGTTGGTGAATCATTACTTGAATTAGCAATCAAAAACAATACAAGTGTGTGGGCATTGACAGAGATTAATCAATTAAGTGGCACATGGGATGTAATTCCAAACGATACTTTATTTGTGCCGGGTGAAGCAACAAGCAATATCAGTGGCTTACCTTCTGCATTTATCACTGCCGAGATTCGTGATTTACCAATCAAACAAGGTGGCACAGGAGTTATCCAAGTCACTACACAACCAGATGTAACACTTGGCGGTTTGTTAGTTGATCATCCACTCAATTTCTTCCTGAACGATGATGGAACTCAAGTGGTTTTACAAGGTGTTCATGCTTTGTTAGAGCCGGGAGTGTATCCTTTAAGATTAGATGCAACTCTTCCAGATGGAAGCAAACAATCTTATGAACAATTGATTTTGATTATTTCGGGCAACTATCCAGAAGACCCAATTTTGTTTGTTGACCCAGCAACAATTGACCCTGCTTCTACTGAACCTGAATTGCAAGAATTAGTTAACATTACATTACCTTCAACCACAACAAAGTATTGGAATGGTGGTTTTATATCGCCAGCAATTGCATATGCTGAATCTACTTACTTCACCTCACGTTTTGGAAATCGGCGTACGTATATTGGTCAAGGCAATGGATTGACGATTAATGGCTTTCATACCGGCTTAGATTTTGGCGGCGGTGATGGCTTAGCTATTACATCCCCTGCGGCGGGTGTGGTCGTTTACACCGGCGCATGGACTGTGCGTGGCAATGCCACTGTCATTGACCATGGCTGGGGTGTGTATAGCGGTTTTTGGCATCAATCTGCTATTCAAGTAAACGTCGGTGATTTTGTTGAACAAAATCAGGTAATTGGTTTGGTCGGCGGTACAGGACGAGTCACCGGTGCACATTTGCATTGGGAGTTGTGGGTCAATGGTGTGCAGGTAGATCCGCTTGACTGGCTGATTCAGGCTTACCCGTAAGTCAAAGAAGCGTTGCACTTCATCCATGAGTATGTTAAACTTCCGCCATGAATAACCTCGTCAACTTCTTAAAACAATCTGATATTTTTTATCAATTTACGCCGACACAATTGGAGTTGGTGGCAAATTTGTGTCAGGAGGTTACGTTTAATGATGGGGACATTATTTTTCAAGAAAATAGTAGTAGTAAAGAGTTGTATGTGATTGTGCAAGGGGAAGTTGATATTTTAATTAGTCGAGGGGTGACAGGTCAGTTGACGAAAAATGAAAACCCTGTTGCGCGTTTGCGTCGTGGACAATCTTTTGGTGAAGTTGCATTGGTAGATGAAGGATTACGCTCCGCTTCGGCACGCGCGGCTCAAAAGGATACTCGCCTGTTACTGATTTCTCGGGACAAAATTATCATGTTGTGCGAGACGTATCCACAACTTGGATACCGCCTAATGTATAACCTAGCGGCGGATTTAGCGATGAAAATTCGTAATACTGATTTGCGCATCCGTGAACAGCTTTTGTATAAACCCAGTGAAGCAAAATAATTTTCTATTTGTATCTAAGATTAACTTAGGATAAAATTAGACTTACTTGACAGGTATAGACTTAATTCCTTGACCAGAGAAACAAAACGCCGTATTATTACTTTTTAAGACCCGCAATTGCATGACATTATGTACGTAATCCACAACCTGTTTTGGTTTTGGGTTTTCTATTTGTATAAATCCTTCAAAGGAGGTGATGCTGACTCAATAGAGATTGGTCACCAAAGTTTGTATCCACCCGCAACTGCGGGAATGAATTTCAAAAAATATTTTGGAGGAGCAAGAACATGAACAAGCGTTTAATCGCTTTATTTTCAGTGCTGGTGATTGCCAGCATGGCACTCGCTGCATGTGGTGGTGCTGGTGGTGGTGCAGCAGCCTATGAATGTACCGATGCCATTGGCTGTGTAACAGTTGCCCCAGGTGACCCCATTCACATTGCTTATGCGTTGACCGTATCTGGGCCAACTTCATCCCTCGGTGAAGACAGCCGTGGCGCGATTGAAATCGCCATTGCTGACCGTGGTGGCGAACTCTTGGGTCACCCTATTGAGTTAAGTGGTGAAGACACCCTCTGCAGTGCAGAAGGTGGACAAGCTGCTGGAACTAAACTTTCTGCTGATGCAACTATTGTTGGCGTCATCGGAACCAACTGCTCCAGCGAAGCCCGCTCTGCTATGCCGTTGATTTCACAAGCAGGCATGGTGATGATTTCACCTTCTAACACCAATCCTGACCTCACCAACCCAGACCACCCAGATAGCCATCCAGGTTACTTCCGCACTGCTCACAATGACCTCTTCCAAGGTCGTGTTGCTGCGGAATTTGCCTACAATGAATTGGGTGTTCGCTCTGTTGCAACCATTCATGATGGTAGCCCTTACGCTGAATCCTTACAAGCTGTGTTTGCTGAAGTATTCGCTGAATTGGGCGGTACTGTGACTGCACAAGAAGCTATCAACGTTGGTGATACTGATATGGGTCCCGTGTTGACCACAATCGCCGCAGGCTCTCCTGAACTGATTTATTTCCCAATTTTTGAACCAGAAGGCAATTTAATTGCTTCAAAATCTAAGGAAGTTTCCGGTTTGGAAGATGTTATTTTAATGGCGGCAGATGGTCTCTTTGCAGACACCATGCCTGAAGCTACTGGTAGTGCAGCTGTTGGTATGTACCTCTCTGGTCCTTACGTTGATGTAAATAATGCTGCTTATGGCGAATTTTTACAAAAATGGGCTGACCAAATTGGTGGCGTTCCTCCAAGTGGCTTCCATGCTCACGCTTATGATGCAACCAACATGCTGTTGAATGCAATTGAAGCAGTTGCAGTTGTTGGTGAAGATGGAACTGTTAATATTCCTCGCCAAGCTCTACGTGATGCACTCTATGGTCTTAGCGGTTATGCTGGTTTGACCGGTAACTTGACCTGCGATGCCAATGGTGACTGTGCCACCGGCGAAGCTTTGGGAGTGTTCCAACTCTCTCAAGCAGAAGTAGACGGTGCTTGGCCCCCACCAGTTTTCTGGCAACCGTAATTCAGTAAATTTGTAACTACGCCAAGCTGGTAGTAAGGTATAGGCAAAAATAAGTAAATCGGGTGTGTTGACCAGCACGCACCCGATTTACTCAAATCTCTGCAAAGGAATCTAGATATGCAATCATTAAAGAGATTCAATTGGACCGACGTATTTATGTGGGTTGTTGGGGCAGCGCTTCTGATTCTTATCATTATAGGCTCTTACCTCACTTTGCAACAAGGCAAATATACAACTGTCCAGTGGTTTGACCTAGCAGTTTTTGGGCTGGCACAAGGAAGTGTGTATGCCCTTATTGCACTCGGATACACCCTCGTGTACGGTATTTTGCGCATGATTAACTTTGCTCATGGTGAAATTTTTATGAGTGGTGCTTATCTTGGCTACTTCGTCGCTACTAGTATGCAACGCTCTGGCTTTATGCAAGAAAATCCGCTTCTTGGAATCGCACTTATTTTCCTTACTGCAATGACAACTTCCGCGATACTAGCCGCTATCCTAGAAAGAATCGCTTATCGCCCTCTGCGTGGCGCACCACGTCTTGTACCACTCATCACAGCCATCGGCGCATCCTTCTTCTTACAATATGTATTCCGCGGTTTATTTGGTACACAAAATCGCGCATACCCCGAAATTGCATATATTCAAGGTGCCATCCCCCTCTTTGGCAATTTTCAAATTCAAAAAATACAACTCATTGTTATTATTGCCGCGGCGGTGATGATGGCAGCTCTTGCCTTCTTCGTTCAATATACAAAAACCGGCAAAGCCATGCGAGCAGTATCTGAGGACAAAAGCGTCGCCGCGCTTATGGGAATAGATGTAGATAAAATCATTACCCGTACTTTCGTTATCGGCGCTGCACTCGCAGGGGCGGCTGGGGTCTTGTACTGCTTCATGTTCCGCATTGTGACATTTTATATGGGTTTTATTCCTGGTCTCAAAGCTTTTACCTCCGCAGTCTTAGGTGGTATCGGAAACCCTCCCGGTGCTATGCTTGGCGGATTATTCCTCGGAATTTTCGAATCACTCGGACCTACACTCTTCCTTGATGGGCTTGGCATCCCTGCGCCTTATCAACTTAAAGACGTAATTGCCTTCACGATGCTAGTCATGATTCTCATCTTCCGCCCAACAGGTATTTTAGGCGAACGATTAAGCAAAACGAAAGCCTAAAGGAGTTGTCAATGTCAACACAAAATCAATTTAATTGGAAGAAAGCCATCCAACTTGGTGCCATTGCCGGCATTGTAGGTATCTTGATTGCGCTCGTAGGCATGGTCGAAACATTTGATAAACGTGACATTGTCGCGGGTGCTATTAGCATGGGCTGGACGATGCTTTTGTTAACGGTATTAGTTGCTGGCTACTTTTCTGCATCACATCAAACCTCAAACCTATTTCGACTAAGCGCAAGTGGAATCACTGGACTCATTTTCTCCCTAATAATGAGCTTGCTCGCCTTACTAGTTGAAAATTTTGACCTACGACAAACCTTGGTTAATGCTTCACCACAATTAATAAGAATCCTAACCTTTGAAAATGGAATTCCCAACGGGCTGATTTCATTAATCGCAATCACAACTATTTTCGGGATACTTGGAGGTGTGTTGTATGTTACACCTTCGAAAATCCGAAAAGCAATTTCACTTGGATTAAGCATAGTAGTATTACTCGGTTTGTTAGAAGATATTATTCAGGTTACCTTAGCAGGCTTAGGCGGAGCAAGTTCAGCGCTCGCTTGGATGTTCGGCAGAGGCGCGCAAAGCGGACTTTCAATTACTGGTGCAATCGTCGTTTTTGTTGTGGTAACAGCAAGCAATCTACTATGGGATGTAAATGCACCGAAAATTAATTCGCAAGTTGAAAAAATGCCGGCAAATCGACAACGTTCGCTTCGAGTACTTGGGTATGGTTTGATAATCTTAGTCGTCCTGTATCTACCCACATTGCTTGGACTTTACCTCACTGAAGTAGTAAACGTAACTGGCTTATTTATCTTAATGGGGCTTGGATTAAATATTGTGGTCGGTTTCGCAGGTTTGTTAGACCTTGGTTATGTCGCCTTTTATGCCATTGGTGCGTATGCGGTCGGCGTACTTACTACACTTTCTGGTGAATTAAGCACATCCCTTGGTTGGAATTTTTGGTTAGCTTTGCCAGTTTGTATCTTCTTATGCGTCATGGCAGGTGTTGTGCTAGGCATTCCAGTCCTCAACATGCGTGGCGATTATCTTGCAATTGTGACCTTAGGCTTTGGTGAAATTATTCGTATTTTGGCATTATCTGATTTCCTAAAACCACATATCGGAGGTTCACAAGGAATTGTAAATATTCCGGCACCTGAGTTTTTAGGTGTATTGCTCAATAAACCGCAGACTTTATATTATCTGATTGTTGCTGGCTGTATTTTGGCACTCTTCATCAGCCAACGCCTCCGCGATTCACGGCTTGGTAGATCATGGAAAGCCATGCGAGAGGATGAAGATGTGGCTCAAGCCATGGGAATCAATCTAGTCGCCACTAAACTTTTAGCATTTGCAACTGGTGCGGCGTTTTCAGGCTTGAGCGGTACAATTCTCGCCGTCAAACTTGGAACGATTTACCCGCACAGTTTCGCATTGTTGATTTCAATCAATGTACTCTCATTAATCATTGTTGGTGGTATGGGTAGCATACCCGGCGTGTTTGTTGGAGGTTTGTTACTAGCAGGTATGCCTGAACTTTTACGTGAATTTGCTGAATATCGTCTTTTGATTTATGGAGCGTTATTAGTGGTAATGATGCAAGTCCGCCCTGAAGGCTTCTGGCCCGAAGAAACACATAAACGGGAATTGCACGAAAATGAGCACATTCCAGCACAGGAGGCAACATCATGACATCTGTGCTTTCAGCAAGCAATGTAACAAAACAATTCGGTGGTTTAATTGCAGTTAATAGTTTAAACATAGAAATTGCCGAAAATTCAATTTCTAGTATTATCGGTCCTAATGGAGCAGGCAAAACGACTTTCTTTAACTGCATTACCGGTTTCTATAAACCTGAATTCGGTGAAATCAAATTCAAAGACAATCGCATTGATGGCTTGCGCCCAGACCAAGTTACTCAAATGGGCATTTCTCGTACTTATCAAAATATCCGCTTGTTTGCTAACTTAACCGCGCTTGAAAATATCATGGTTGGGTATGATCCTCACCTAAAAACGGGCTGGTTAGATGCTGTTTTGCGCACTCGTCGTTATCACGAAGATGAAAAAGCCGCTCATGATAAAGCCATGAAATTATTGCGGTTCGTTGGGCTAGCTGGCTCCGGTGACCAAGTTGCACGTAACTTACCTTATGGTGCACAGCGACGTTTAGAAATTGCTCGCGCTTTAGCAAGTGAACCAGGTCTGCTTCTGTTAGATGAACCGACGGCGGGCATGAACCCAAATGAAACAGGCGAAATGATGCGTTTTATCCGAAACTTAAGAGATAGCATGGGAATCACAATCCTCTTAATTGAACATGACATGCGTTTGGTAATGGGAATTAGCGAACAAATTTCTGTGTTGGACTTTGGCGAAAAAATTGCCGAAGGCGGACCAAAAGAAATTCAAAGCAATCCGCGTGTGATTGAAGCATACCTCGGGCGTGGTGCCGCAACTGAAGGCATGGCAACTGCCTCAGAAAAAAAATCTTAGGCAGGTAAACATGTCTTTATTATCTATTGAAAACATTCACACATACTATGGCAACATTCATGCACTCAAAGGTGTTTCACTCAATGTTGAAAAAGGTGAAATCGTAACTTTAATTGGTGCAAATGGTGCTGGCAAAACTACAACGCTTCGCACCATTTCTGGTTTACTCAAACCTCGGGAAGGAAAAGTAACTCTCAATGGTGAAGACCTTGCAAAATATAAATCACATGAAGTGATTTATAAAGGCATTTGTATGGTTCCAGAAGGACGCGGAATTTTTGCACGCCTTACAGTTACAGAAAATTTAGAGATGGGTGCATATAGCCGCACTGACAAAGTTGAAATTCAAAACAACATGGAAAAAGCATTTACAATTTTTCCGCGCCTCAAAGAACGACGCTCACAAGTAGCAGGCACACTTTCTGGTGGTGAACAACAAATGCTTGCAATGGGACGGGCTTTAATGTCGAACCCTAATGTTTTGTTGTTGGATGAACCTTCAATGGGTTTAGCCCCGGTTTTGGTTGAACTAATTTTTGATACCATTCAAGATATCAACAAAGCAGGCACAACCATTTTGTTGGTTGAACAAAACGCACTTATGGCGTTAGGTATTGCCAGCCGTGGTTATGTTTTGCAAACGGGTCAAATTGTTTTGAGTGACAGTGCTGAAAACTTGAAAAAGAATCCCACAGTACAAAAAGCATATTTGGGAATGGAATAAACAAAAAGAGCAGATAAATTATCTGCTCTTTTATTTTTGATTATGGCTTGACAGTTCCGCTTCTTGACACGCCGAAGCTTGCTACTGTAACCGGACGATAGTCAAACCCTAAAGCCTCGACTCGAATCGTATGCAAGCCGGGCTGAAAGCCTGAAATTTCGATAAACCCGCCATGCCTACCAAGTTTAGACCAAATAGCAGAAGTGTTTCCGCGCCAAACCTCTTCCCCATCAAATAAAATTCTCGCCCAACCAATCGTTTGTTCGCCAAGAATTTGCACACCTACTGCTTCAAATGAATCATCAATTGTTGCTTCAATCCAAGTCCCGGATTCATCCCACCATAATACACGATGCAAACCATAATCAATCGTTTCATCTGCAAAAGAAATTTGAATGCCTTCGGGTGAAGGCATATCATCTGAATTGGCATGCGCAATTACATCTGGTGGCTTGCTAAAAAAACGGCTATCCCCACCGTACACATTAACATTCACAGAAAGATTATCAGGAATAATGTTGGTTTGAAAATCTCTTTTATCTTCACAACCAATAGCTTCGGTAGAATCACAAGAAACCAAACTTTGTTTGCTAAAGTTCTCTTCACGCAAATTAAAAGAACAGGGATCATTAACAGTTTCTAAACTCAACTCGCCATTTACCAAGCTCCATTCATATTCACCAGTGTGCTCAGGGCAATATGGGTCATTGAATAAATATAAACGGTTATCAATTACTTCATCAGACGAAATACTTCTCCAACCGGTTACCTCATAGTGAACGCGCATCACACCTTGGTCAAATTGCAATGTCCAAATGCCGCCTGCCACGCGATAATCAGCACAGCGTAAACATTTCCACCATTGCGGATGCGATGAGTCTAATTTTGTATAAGTGCCATCAATTGGGCTTTTTATAGGTTCTGGCAGTGGAGTGAAATACGCATATGGCGTAGACTCTAACAATGCTTCCCAAACACTCGTTGGGGTGCCGGTAACAACTGGTTGAGCAGTTTGGTTTGGTACACTTGAACGAACATAAAAAGCAACCACGGCTATTAGCAGAATAGCTGTGATTAGTAAAGCAACAAAATGGTTTTTATTTTTCATTCATTCCTCAATTAAAATTAAGATATAGAAATTATACTCGTACCAAAAGGAAGCCTCATGCTAATACTCAAAGCCGAAGATGTAAGAACAACTCTCCCGATGAAAGAAGCGATTGAAGCCATGAAGGTCGCCTACGCTTCTTTATCAGACGGGAAAGCGAATGTGCCTCAGCGGATACATGTATCAATCCCGAATCATGACGCGATAAGTTTATTCATGCCTGCTTACATGAAAAATGAATCGGACGAAGCATTGGCAATAAAAGTTGTTTCATTGTTTCCCAAAAATCCAGCTCGCGGACTTGCCTACATTCAAGCGGCAGTGTTGGTGATTGAAGCAGATACAGGGCGAGCAATTGCATTGCTAGAAGGAAGCACATTGACCGCCATACGCACAGGCGCGGGAAGTGGCGCGGCAATTGATTTGTTGGCGCGAAAAGATAGCAAAGTATTAGCAATTTTTGGAGCAGGTCCGCAAGGCAAAACACAACTTGAAGCGGCATGTGCTGTGAGAGATATTGAAAAAGTTTTTATTTATAATCCGACGCAATCAAAATCTGAAAAATTTGTGGAAGAAATGTCTGCGATTCATAAAAATATTCAGGTTGCAAAAAATCCGAAAGAAGCGATTGAACATGCGGATATTATTTGTACTGCCACAGGTTCAAAGCAAGCCGTGTTTGATGATAAAGATGTAAAAGCAGGGACGCATATTTCTGCCATTGGAGCATACACACCTGAAATGCAAGAGTTACCCATTGAAACAGTGGCTCGCTCAAAAATTGTTGTAGATTCATTTGATACTGTAATGAGCGAGGCTGGAGATATTGTCAAAGCCCTGAAAGCAAATTTGATTACTGAAAAAAATATCCATGCTGAGTTGGGTGAAATTGTTTTAGGTAAAAAAGTTGGCAGAGAAAATGATAACGAAATTACATTTTTTAAATCGGTTGGTAATGCCGTGCAAGATGCAGTTGCCGCTCAAGTGGCTTTGAAAAATGCGAAGAAAATGAAGATTGGGCAAGAAGTTGAATTTTAATGATTGTGGTTTAGGATACAGCCACAGAGTACACAGAGACCTTTGAGATTTTTCTCAAAAACTCTGTGACCTCTGTGGCTAATAAAAAAATTATATGACATCAGCAGAAATCATCACCATCGGAACAGAAATACTACTCGGCGAAATTGTAGATACCAACACACGCTACATCGCTAAGACTTTGCGCGGGCTAGGCGTGGATTTATATCGCACGATTACGATTGGCGATAATGTGGATAGAATTGCAAACGCGATTCATAATTCCATGGAACGTGCAAACATTGTCATCACCACTGGCGGATTAGGTCCCACGATTGATGACCCAACACGTGAAGCCGTTGCAAAAGCAATTGGCGTGCAAACAGAATTTCGAGAAGATTTATGGCAGCAAGTTGTTGAAACAATAGGTCGTTATGGTCGCAAGCCATCTGAAAATCAAAAACGGCAGGCGTATGTTCCACAAGGCGCAATTGGAATCAAAAATCCAGTTGGCACTGCCCCATGTTTTATTGTGGAGACAGAAAAAAATGCAGTCATTTCACTTCCGGGTGTTCCACAAGAAATGGAACATATTTTGCATGAATCGGTCATCCCCTATTTGCAAAAAAGATTCAATCTGGATGAAGTTATCAAAGTTCGGCTGTTGCATTGTGCAGGTTTAGGCGAAGGTCAAATTGACGAAAAAATTGCAGACCTTGAAACACTTAGTAATCCAACTGTTGGTCTTGCGGCGCACACTGGCGTTGTAGATATTCGCATCGCCGCCAAAGCAAAAAGCGAAGATGAAGCCAACACAATGATTGATACAATCGAATCACAACTTCGTGAGCGACTCGGCAATATTATCTTTGGCATTGATGAAGATAAACTGGAAGATGTGACCTTGAATCTATTAGCGAAAAAAGGGTTGACATTAACTGCCGTTGAAAGCGGACTCGATGGTTTGTTAATTCGCAAAATTAAAAACGCCGCCTCATTCCCTAACCTGACACCTGATTCTCTTATGGACGCATTGCGCTCAGCCCAAGCATCCGCTAAGACAGATGTTGCGGTTGGTGTAGCAGTTTTCTCCGAAGAAAGAAGCGCAGTGATGGCGATGATTACATCCAAAGGTGAGAAGAGTCATAAAATCACGTATGGTGGTCCGCCGAAGAGCCTTCCAAAATGGAGTGTGAACTTAACAATCAATTGGTTGCGTACAGCCGTTGAGGAAATGAAATGAAAAAAAATAAAGACTCAGTTTGGGTGATGTTCGCTTGGGGATTAAATATTGCTGGAGTAATTGCAATTTTATTAGTCGTGATGGCTTATTTTTATTTACAAAATGTTTCAGCCGCGCCACAAGATGTAAGACCTATTTATACAGTGACAGTTCCGCCAACATTTACACAAGATCCTGCTTCGTTATGGTTGCCAACGATTACACCAAACCCACGTTCGACCATGATTGTGGTGCAAAGCCCAACACCGTTTGTGATTGAAAATTTTGCATTGCAAGCCAATGCCAGAATTTCTGTGGCTGGTTATTCTGTTTCGGGCAGACCGCTTGAAGTGTATACGTTTGGACATGGCGAAAAAGAAAAAATGATTGTGGCTGGCATTCATGGTGGTTATGAATGGAATACAATTGCTTTGGCTGATGAATTGATTCAACATATTTTTGACCATCCTGAAATTATCCCAAGTGATGTGACCTTACACATTTTACGAAATATGAATCCAGATGGCGATGCACGTGACCATGGCATTGATGGACGAGTCAATGACCATGGTGTAGATTTGAATCGTAATTTTCCATCAAATTGGGCAGAGACTTGGAATAGAACTGGTTGTTGGAATTTAACGAGAACCACCGGTGGAACGGGTCCGGGCTCTGAGCCTGAGACCAAAGCGGTGATGTATTTTTTACAAAGCCATGATGTAGAAACTTTAATTAGTTATCATAGTGCAGCGTTGGGAGTTTTTCCCGGTGGTGTGCCATGGGAAGAAAAATCAATTCAGTTTTCTAAAGCATTATCGAAAGCAACGGGATATCCATACCCGCCGATTGACACAGGTTGTGTGTATACTGGCACATTAGCAGATTATGCGGTTGATTTGGGAATCACGGCAGTTGATATGGAATTATCTACACATAAATATACAGATTTTGAAGAAAATTTGAAAGCGTTGGAAGTACTTTTAAATTGGGAATGATTGATTGGTCGAATTGGTCTTATTGGTCTAAAAGTCTAACTAGTCAGACCATCAGACCTGTGAGACCTATCAGACCTTTTAGACTTATTAGACTTTACAAAAAGGAGCATGAATGACTCAAAAAGTTGACACATTATTTATCAATGCCATTGTCTTAACCATGGACGAGAAATTAAATCAATATGACCCCGGTGCAGTTGCTGTCAAGGGTGATTCAATAATCGCCGTTGGAAAAGAAGAAGATATTAAAAAAGAATATTCAGCAAATGAAATTATTGATTGCAACAAAAAAGTGTTGATGCCTGGCTTAATCAATGCACATACACACGTGCCGATGACTCTCTTACGCGGTCTTGCAGATGATTTGCGCCTCGATGTTTGGTTGATGGGTTACATGCTTCCAGTCGAAAGAGAATTTGTAAAACCAGATTTTGTGCGTTTAGGAACGTTAATCGCATGTGCAGAACAAATTCGCAGTGGTGTGACTACTTTCAATGACATGTATTATTTTGAAGATGATGTCGCGCAAGCCACAGCCGATGCAGGTATGCGAGCTGTATGTGGACAAACTGTTATTAGATTCCCTGTGCCAGATGCGGGTGCGTATGAAGATTCATTGGCGATGGCAAGAACATTTATACAAAAATGGAAAGGACATGAATTAATTGTCCCAGCCGTTGCGCCACATGCACCATACTCAACCACACCAGAAATTTTGAAAGCCTGTGCCGAGCTCGCCAAAGAATTTGATGTGCCATTGCACATTCACATTTCTGAAACTTCGTTTGAAGTTGAAAATATGCGCAATGAACAAGGCATGCCTGTTGTGCCGTATGTCAAAAAGCAAGGTTTGCTTGAAGCAAAAGTTATCGCGGCGCATTGTGTGCATATTGATG
>DQGV01000237.1 GCA_003524705.1 Anaerolineae bacterium
TTGCATTTAGATGGAACTTTTGAACCAATTTCGTAAAGTTCTCAAACAAAATCAAAAGTGATAAAATAACAACTAATAAACAAAGGACGCCTTGGGGGAGCACCGAGCCTTTGTGGTATTTCTACTTTGGAGAATTAAATATGCCACGACGTTCACTCGCTCGTCTTTACAAAGACGAGTTCACAAACTATTCGCTTGCAAAATTTCAACAAGACCTGTTAGCAGGTTTCACGGTTGCCGCAGTTGCATTACCACTTGCGTTAGCATTTGGTGTTGCTTCTGGCGCAACTGCCGCCGCAGGTTTAGTCACTGCTATCTTAGCAGGAATCATCATTGGC
The DNA here is from genome assembly GCA_003524705.1 of Anaerolineae bacterium. The sequence continues at coordinate 339 of DQGV01000237.1, forward strand.
TTATTGGGTGGCGCTCCCTATCAAATCAGCGGACCCACTGGCGCAATGTCTGCTGTATTAATTGTCTTGGTCAATCGTTATGGGTTTGAAGGCATTTGGATTGCAGGTTTGCTTTCTGGTTTGCTTTTGCTCATCATCGGCATTTTACGTTTGGGGCGTTTCATCGCATTCATTCCATCCGCAGTCATCAGCGGTTTTACATCGGGCATTGCATTGATAATTTTCATCGGGCAAATTGATAACTTTTTTGGAATCAAAACACCAGCCGTTGAAACTGCTGCGGGTAAATTAATTGGATATTTTTCTACATCATTTCAAATTGATTTTCATTCTTTGATGCTTGGCCTGGTTGTCATTTCGACCATGATTTTTATGCCTGCAAAATGGAGTGCGAAATTTCCATCTTCATTGCTTGGAATTATTCTCGCAACGCTTCTTAACTACGTTTTGAATTGGTCTGCTCCATCAATCGGACTGATCCCTCAAACTTTGATTCTGCAAGACAGACTCACTTTTGCAAATATTCCTTGGGAAAACATCAATGACTTTATTGCCCCCACATTAACCATCACTGCTTTAGGTGCAGTCGAATCATTATTATGTGGTGCAGTGGGTTCAAATATGACCGGCGTGCGTTTACAAGCCAATCAAGAATTAGTTGCACAAGGCATTGGTAATATGTTGATTCCATTTTTTGGTGGCGTGCCTGCCACTGCCGCCATTGCACGTTCTAGCGTGGGAATCAAATCTGGCGGGCAGACTCGTTTGGTCAGCATTATTCATGCAGTTGGAATTTTTCTTTCCATGTTTTTGCTTACATCATTCATGGAAAAAATTCCTCTAGCCGCCTTGGCTGGAGTCTTAATGGTCACTGCCGTGCGCATGAATGAATGGTCAGCGATTCAATTTATGTTTGGCAAACGCTTCAAAACCGATATGATCGCATTCACAATCACAATGTTAGCAACAGTGGTTTTAGATTTAACACAAGCCATCTTAATAGGCTCACTATTGGCTGGAGCAGTGTTCTTAAACAAAATTGCAAATGTGGATATAAAAGTTCAAGAAGTAGATGTTGAACGATTAAAACAAAAAGGAATTGAAACACAAGGAAAATGCCAACATGTAAAAGTTGCGTTTATTACTGGTCCACTTTTCTTTGCGGCAACGGGACAATTCAATGAAGCCTTTGCGAATCTAAAAGATACTCACGCTTTGATTCTTTCCATGCGTGGCGTTTCATTAATTGATACAGCAGGCTTAGAAGCGATTCATCGTTTACATGAGAATGTTCACAAGCAAAAAGGGATTTTGATGTTTGCTGGAGTCAATGACAGCGTAAAACAAATGATGTCTCGCGGCGGATTGGTAAAAATGATTGGAGAAGAAAATTTCTTTTGGTCTAGTGACCAAGCCATTGTAGAAGCCGAAAGACGAGGGTGCGCTTTTTGTTCACCTTAAGAAAATGTTCAAAGATTTAGCGAACAAGTTGCCCCGAAGAATGAAGCGGGATGAAATATAATCAAATGAATTCAATCAGGAGAATCATCATGGAAAGAAAATCATCACTCTCACGTTGGTTGGTTATTTTATGGTTACTGGCTTCGCAAACGGCAGGGGCGGCAATGGCATTCGCCTCCGCATTGGTTGTGATTTCATTTCGCGGGCTTGGGCAACAAGATGCAAACCCAATGGCATTTAATATCTTGTTAGCGTTAGGCTACATTATGCCCATAGTTTTTATTGCTTTAGTGATTTGGGCTTGGTTTACATTTTTCAAACGCAAAGATGGCACCGCCGCTTTACTCGGTTTAGCAAGTTTAATCCCCGGCGTCATTATGCAATTTGGAATGCGTTTATACGCACCTTAATTCTGATTCAATAATTCTTTCGTGCGTGGATGGTCTTTATACACACCGCGATATGATTCAGGCAACATGGATGCGATTTGACACATAATTTCTTCTGTGGCTTGATTCATCGTTTCTTCTCTTCCCTTTCCATTTGGGATTTGAATCGTCATCGGTTTCCCTACTTTGACAGTGATTTTCGATTTGCGAAACTTTTTTAAGTTTGCAATCACACCTGCATCTTCTGTGCCAGTTAATGCGACTGGCACAACAGGGTATCCACTTTTGCTGGCTAGAAAAGCAACGCCCATTTTTCCCTGTTGTAATGAAGCGGTTTTGGAGCGTGTGCCTTCAGGTGCAATCACCATTAATCCGCCTTTTTTCATGCGCACTAAAATTTCACGCAATGCCGCAAAGTCGGCTTCAAAACGATTCAACCAAATCGCATCTACGGCTCTACCGATGGCGCCAAACAAAAAATGATTTTTATATTTTTCAGCTACAGCCATGATGATGTCTTCACGGTCAACCACGCATAATAAAGCGGCAGTATCCAAACGCCCCAAATGATTCGATGCCGCCAGAATATTGACATGCTCTGGCGGGATATTTTCCAAGCCTTGCACTTCAATATCAGAGATAATATTCATAACAAAACGAACAATCGAACGCAATGTTCTAAATTTCATTCAACAATTCCTTCAAGCGGGGATGATTGGCATAATATCCGCGATTATGTTCGGGTAACATAACTGCAATTCGACACATAATTTCATCGGTATATTGTTTCAAAGTCTCTTCACGTTTATCACGTGGAATAGGCGGAAGCGTAAATGATTTTCCACCAGTTAATTTAATTTTTGTTTTGCGAAATTTTTTGAGATTGGAAATTAAGATTCTATCTTCTGAGCCTGCAATTGCTACTGGCACAATTGGAAAACCAGATTTGACCGCCATATACGTTACACCGGGTTTACCTTCTGCCATTTTTTCATCACGTGCGCGTGTACCTTCTGGAGCAATGACTAAGGTTTGACCACTTTCCATTCTACGGATTACTTCTCTTAATGCTTTCAAGTCTGCATTGAATCTATCTACAAATACAAAATTAAAATATTTTCCAATCCATCTCCATAGCGGATTTTTGCCCCACTTCTCTCCAACCAAAATAAACAAATCATATTGATTCAAAGCATATAAAGCCAAAGGAACATCCAAAAAACCTAAATGATTTGTAGCAATCACAAACCCACCTTTCGGAGGTAAGTGTTCATATCCGTTACGTTCTACATCTGCAATTAAATTGATGACTGTACGAATTAACCAAAATAAAAATTTCTTCATAGGCAGTATTTTACTAAACTTAAGGAAACATGTCATTCTGAGCCACGTTCTTGCTTTTGTGGCGAAGAATCTCTACGATTATCTAAGAGACCTTTCGCTTCGCTCGCAATGACATAAAATAAAAACACCTTGCTCTTTCAAGCAAGGTGTTTCATTTCAATAAACCTTAGCCCCAAATATATTCTGTATTGGTCTTATGATGAATTTGCTTTTGCACGCCATACGTATTAAACATCTGCACAAAAATATCGTAATCAGCTGGTGTCATATCAATAATTTGAAAGCCAACATTATAAATCGTTGGGTCGTATGGGTCTTTCTGGCACCAACGTGTTCGCGCCGAAAAAGTAATGTAACCCTTTGGAGAAATTTCACCAGTTTGGTCAATTCGTAAATCAAAGGTCTCACCCACAGCAATCGGCTTGTCACTTTCCAAGCGAAAACCGCCGGAACTAATATCACCCAACTGCCCCACCAAAACTCCAGTACGTTCATTCATAACGCGCATGTA
>DQGV01000389.1 GCA_003524705.1 Anaerolineae bacterium
TATTCTTGAAATTACAGTAAAATTTATACCAATGAATTCCTCCATAGGGTCATTGAATCATTATCTTTTGTGAAATCTGCGCCATGGCAGTTTAATCTGCTGTGGCGCAATTTATTTGTGTAATCAATTAAGAGGAGAAGAGATGAAACAAAAAATATTGTTCGTTGTTTTAGTACTTGCATTGCTCGTTTCTGCTTGTGGTACAGGGCAGAGTGCAAGTTCGCCAGTTGTCGCTAGGGTGGGTTGGGCAGGTAGCCCAGATACGTTGAACCCCGGCACTGCCGTGTTAACTGAGGCTTATACTGTTTTCGCTTTGGTGTATGACACTATTTATGAATATCAACTTGATGGCACCTATAAGCTAGATGTTGCTGAAAGTGCTGAGGTCTCTGACGATGGGCTGACATGGACGTTTAAGATTCGAAGCGGAATTAACTTCCATGACGGCGAACCCATGACGGCGCAAGATGTGGCTTTCTCTATCAATTTGTATAAAGACAATGTGGATTACATTTATTTGAATTCATATACCTTAAACTTTGATACAGTTGAAGCCACTGATGATACAACAGTCGTCATCACCTTGACGGATGCTGTGCCAAATATAGATTATTTGCTTTCATATCTATACATTGTGCCAGAACATATTTGGGGTGAGTATGCAACTCCGCCCGGCTCGGTAGAATTTGAAAACCTTGAAATGATTGGTACTGGACCATTTAAGATGGCTGAATATGCTCAAAGCCAATTTGTGCGTTTGACTGCCAACAAGGAACATTTCCAAAACCCACCAAAGATTGATGAAGTCATCTTCCGCACATACGAAAGCCAAGACGTTTTAGTCCAATCTTTGCGCAACGGCGAAACCGATATGATTATCGAAATGCCTGCTACTGCCGTGCAAACTTTACAAGACGATGAGACGATTGAAGTTGTTACTGGTGCGCCTTTTGCTCCAGATGTTTCCGATATTATCTTCAACCAAGCCGACCCTGAAAACTGCCCAACTGATGTTGGTGGTTTATGTACGGGGCACCCTGCTTTACGTGATAGAAACTTCCGCTTGGCATTGGCACATGCTACCAACAAACAACAATTAATTGATGTCGTTCAATTAGGGTTCGCTACCCCCGGTTTAACTTTAATTCCAGATGGCTTAGGTCGTTGGTATAACGATACACTTGTAGACTATGCTTTCGATGTGGACTTAGCCAATTCTATTTTGGATGATGCCGGCTATTTAGATACAGATGGTGATGGTGTGCGTGAAATGCCGGATGGCTCTCAACCTTTGAACTTCCGTATGCACTGGCCCAGTGATAGTATTGATGGTCCGCGCATGGCAGAGTTATTGGCTGAAATGTGGCGTGAAGTTGGTGTAACTTTAGAACTTCAAGCCGTTGAACCAGATGCACTCACTGCCGAATGTTGCCCGACTTTTGATTTTGACATCATTTTATGGGGTTGGGGTTCAGACCCAGACCCGAATTTGTTGCTTTCGGTTTACACTACAGAACAAATTCCAAATGGCTATAACGAAACTGGTTATTCCAACCCGGTTGTGGATGAATTAAATACCCAACAAAGCCGCGAACTTGACCCACAAAGACGCCAAGAAATTGTTTGGGAAATTCAACAAATCGTTTTTGATGATGTAGTTTATATCATCCCGTATTATTCTCAAGCAGTGCAAGCCTACCGCACCGATAGATTCAAGGGTTGGGTTACCGACTCTGGCAAAGTAGAGCTTTCAGATGTAAGTTCGCTCGTCAATATTGAACCCGTAGAATAAATCATCATACAAAATGGAGAGTTCAGGCTGAGTTTGATTTCAAACTCAGCCTGAACAAATAATCTTTTGAGCCGTTCTCAATATTTATTAAGAAAAATCGGTTGGGCATTTTTGACGATTTTATTCGTCATTGTCTTGAACTTCTTTTTATTTCGCGTCTTACCCGGTGACCCTGCTCGGGCAGGGACGCGTGACCCACGCCTCAAACAAGAGACGATTGAATCATTACGCGTGCGTTTTGGGTTAGATAAACCAGTCATCAACTGTTTTGATTCTTTGAATCCTATAAAAATCGGTGATTGTGGCGTTAATCCATTTGATACACAATTCTTCATTTACCTTCGTAATCTTTTGCAAGGTGAACTTGGTTTTAGTTACCATACCAATCAACCTGTGTCCGAAGTATTAGCAGAAAGATTATGGAACACAGTCATCTTGATAGGCGCAGGGCAAATTCTTGCTGTGCTTCTAGGCATGGCATTGGGAATTTTTGCGGCATGGCGTGCACGAACTGCTGTAGATTACACATCTGTTGGCTTTAGTTTATTCGTGTGGAGTTTGCCAACATTCTGGCTCGGTATTATTTTATTATTTTGGGGAAGTTCCAATGGGTTGCCTATGGCAGGTATGTCTACGCCGGGCATGAGTTCTTTTCCATTGTTACAACAATGGGGTGATATTGCCCGTCACATGTTATTGCCGACATTAACGTACACGGTTGTATTTATGGGCGAATACACATTAATTATGCGTTCTAGTTTAATTGATGTATTATCTGAAGATTATATTCTGACTGCAAAAGCAAAAGGCTTGAGTGCTTTTCAAATTCTCAAAGACCATGCACTTAAGAACGCTATGCTTCCTTTGGTAACAGTTATCGCTATTAATTTAGGCTTCACAGTAGCGGGTGCAATTCAAATTGAATCGGTATTTTCATGGCCAGGCTTAGGGAGTGCCATCTTTGAAGCAGTAGAACGAAGAGATTATCCAATATTGCAAGGTGCATTTCTATTAATTGCAGTTGCAGTTATCTTAGCGAACTTTTTAGCTGATATCACTTATAGCT
>DQGV01000130.1 GCA_003524705.1 Anaerolineae bacterium
TACACAATGTTATTATCGCCAATAATGATATTGCCGCTGAAGTTTCCTTCTACATTGATGTTTACATTTTTCGCCGCAGGCATGAATTTGTTCCTATGAGAAAAGGCGGGTTATTGGGTTTCGGAAATTAGTTTCTTCAACATTTCTTCTTCTTCGGTTTTAGATGTTAACACACCATCGAGCCAAGCGGTACGAAGCGCAGATAAGATTTCTTTATATCTTGGTCCTGGTTGCAACCCACGAGATTTTAAATCATCGCCTGTGGTTTGGGCTTTGACGTGCCTCCATATGGAAATATAACTCAACAACGAATTTTCGCGCGAGATTAGATAAACCGCATAAATAGAAAGTAATGGCAATTTTTCTAAAGCATACGTCCACACGCTGGGTTTGGATTCTGCTAAATGTTGCAGGCTCCATTTTAATTGTGCGGCTGACCAAACTGCTAAAGTTAATTCGTTTGAAAAATCTAAACGGTTGCAAATTGAAAAAATTTCTTCTTCAGATAAATCCATAAACCATAACATATACCCCATTGTGCGGCGGTCGGCGGGAATGTCGAGGCGTGAGTCCATGTCTAGAAAGTCTGAATAATCTTCTTTGAATTCTGGAATACTTTTATGAATATAATTTAGTATACCTAAGTTGGCTACACGCAAAATAATTTGGCTAGCTTTTTCTTCGTCTAATATCAAATCGAGTTCGTTGCGGATGCGTTCGCCGCTTAATTTTGAAAGCACACTTAATGATTCTGCATTAATAAGGTTTAAGGTTGAAGGCTCAAGGTTGAAGGAATATCTTGTTTCGTAACGAATGGCGCGAAAGATTCGGGTTGGGTCATCAAGAAAAGATTTATCATGCAAAACGCGAATGATTTTATTTTCTAAATCCACTTCCCCATTTAATACATCTAGCAATTCGCCAAAGTGTGAACCATCCAAGCGGATTGCCATTGAGTTAATAGGAAAATCACGGCGATGTAAATCATCTTCAATGTTTGAAGGTGTGACAGTCGGCAATGCGCCAGGATGTTCGTAGGATTCTTTGCGAGCGGTAATAAGGTCTAAGGTTTCAAGTGGAAGGTTGAAAGTTTCAGGTAAGTGCCAAATGGCGGTATGGAATTTGTAATGATGTGTGAGTTTGCCACCATATTTTTTGACTAAGGCTTCACCAAACTTGATGGCATCACCTTCAAATACAAAATCAATGTCACTATCATGTGTTGGGAGACTTAACAATAAATCTCGTACAACACCGCCGACGAGATAGCATGGCATGTTCATCTCTGTGGCTAGCGAGGCAATGTTTGAGATGAGAGTCTGTACAGGTGGCAGAATCAGGTTTGTGTCACGTAAGAGGCGGTGCAAGTCCTTTTGCATAAAATCAATTTTACCCTTATAATGTCGAACATGAAATTAATCCCAAACCCATCCCCGCGAATTTTTAAATCTACGTCTGGTTAGGTTTGTTTTCGTGTGGTCAAACGGCTCCCAGACTTGGTGAGCCGTTTTTTATTGAGGTGATATGAATATTACAGTTTTTGGTGGCGCACAACCTACAGAAGGAACAAGGGCATATGAAGAAGCGCGTTTGCTTGGTTCTTTGCTTGCACAAAATGGTCATACAGTTATCACGGGTGGATACATGGGAACGATGGCTGCAACATCACGCGGGGCGCATGAAGCAGGCGGGCATGTGATTGGCGTGACTTGTATTGATATTGAAAATTGGCGTGGTTCAACATTAAATCAATGGGTGAAGGAAGAAATACGAAAGCAAACTTTGTTAGAACGTTTGCATGTGTTGACGAATCATTGTGACGCGGCAATGGCATTAAGCGGTGGCGCAGGTACTTTGACAGAGATTTCTTTGATGTGGAACTTGATGGTGATTGAATCTTTGCCGCGCAAGCGGTTGATATTAATTGGAGATGGATGGAAAAACACATTGGATTCTTTTTTCAATGCGTTTGAAAGTTATACATCTTCACATCACCGTGATTTGTTGCACTTTGCAGATGATGTGAATGAGGCGGTTAAGTTGTTAGAAAGTTAGCAGGTTTGAACGTTCAAACGTTTCAATCCTTCGATAAACTCAGGGTAAGCCTTTAAACCTGAAAACAAAAGAGGAAAAAAATGGCAGACGAAAAATTACCTACACGAGCAGAAGATTTTGCAGAATGGTACAACCAATTGGTTATCAAGTCCGATATGGCAGATTACGCCCCAGTGCGTGGATGTATGGTTGTCAAACCTTATGGCTGGGCACTTTGGGAAAATATCACATCCTGGCTTGATAGAGAATTTAAAGAGACAGGTCATGTTAATGCGGCGTTTCCTACTTTAATCCCAATGTCTTTCTTTGAAAAAGAAAAAGACCATGTCGAAGGATTCGCACCTGAATTAGCAGTGGTGACTCATGGAGGCGGTGAAGAACTTGAAGAAAAGTTAGCAGTTCGCCCTACGTCTGAAACGATTATTGGTCACATGTATGCAAAATGGATTAAGTCATGGCGTGATTTGCCAATCTTAATCGTGCAATGGGGTTCGGTGTTGCGTTGGGAATTGCGTACAAAATTATTTTTACGCACAGCCGAATTTTATTGGCATGAAGGTCACACCGCCCATGCATCTGCTGATGAAGCCAAAGAAGAAATGTATCGCATCCTCGATATTTACGAACGCTTTTGTTTAGAAGAAGCCGCCATTCCTGTTATCAAAGGAACAAAAAGTGAAACCGAAAGATTTGCAGGCGCACACACAACCACATCGATTGAAGCGATGATGTGGGATAAACG
>DQGV01000302.1 GCA_003524705.1 Anaerolineae bacterium
ATCATTGAGAAAAAGTTAACATTAAACATCCTTGCGGAATTGCTAAAAATAGTCTATCCTTAAAGTACGGAATGAAATCATTTCGTGGCAACGCGAGTTGTCAAATCTTTCTAATTCTCTCGGAGGAGAAAAATGAAAAAACTTCTTACTTTGGTAAGCCTTTTAGTTGTGGCTTCCCTCGCCCTCACCGCTTGCGGTGGTAGTGGCTCATCCGCATCCGATTTACTCGGTGCAATTCAAGAACGTGGTTACATTATGGTGTCATCTGACCCGAACTATGAACCCGCTTCTTTCCTCAATACATCTGGCACACGCCCAGCGGATACAAAATGCCCTGAAGGTGCATTGACCACTGCTGAAATGCAAGGCTTCGATGTAGATGTTGCCAAAGCCATTGGTGATTCACTCGGTGTTGAAACTTGTTTCCCAACCCCATCTTGGGATGCCATCACCGCTGGTAACTGGGCAGACCAATGGGATGTAAGCGTTGGTTCTATGACCATTACTGTTGAACGCCAAGCCGTATTAGATTTCAGCGTTCCTTACTATGGAACCCCTGCCATTGTAGCAGTGCCTACTGATTCAACAGCCGCTTCTTTAGATGATTTGGCTGGACAAGCACTTTGTGTTGGCGCTTCAACCACCTATGAAACTTGGCTCAACGGCGGAGACCTTGGTCCTAGCATTGCAGTTTTCTCTCCTGCTCCTGCTGGCATTACAGTTGTCTCGTTACCTACCGACCAAGAATGTGCGCAAGCACTTTCACGTGGTGAATTTGCTGGTTATGTCACTGCTTCTACAGTAGTAGATTCAAACATTGCCGACGGCTTGGAAGTTAAATATCTTGGTGATGCAGTTTTCACCGAAGTTCTTGCCGCCGCATTTGACCGTTCATCCTCATTGGATACTACCTCCTTACGCACCGCAGTGGATGAATTGTTCACTGCCATGCACGGCGATGGTAGACTCACTGCTCTTTCTGAACAATGGTTCGGAACAGACTTGACCCAAGTTAGCCAATAATTATTAAGTTGTACCAAAGGGAAGCGGCTCGCGAGCCGCTTCCCTTTTCATTTCAGCAAGTGTGAGGAGTGTTACATGAATACTTCTAATCAAAAATCACAGGCGGAATTATTATTTGAAGCACAAGAAAAAAAGAAACGAATTTTCCGCCGTAATGTAGTTTTATCTTGGTTGGGTTTATTACTATTTATGATTGTGATGTTTAGCGGAGTCGAAATTCGGTCTGCCAATAACACCACCACTTTTTCCACTTGGAAGTTCGATAACATTATCGAAAACGGAATCGAAAAACGCACCAGAGTAGAAACAATTCAATTCTCTTTACCGTTTGGTTTACCGAATGATGGTATCAGCCTTGCTACGATTTTGATTGATGGTCAATTTATTTCAGATAATCTTAAATTTGTAGCAGGTGGTATTGCCCAAACGATTCAAATTTCTATACTTTCGATTATTTTTGCAATTATTTTAGCCCTACTTGCTGCATTGGGGCGTTTATCAAGTAATCCATTTATTTATGCACTTAGTACATTTTATGTTTCATTGATTCGCGGTACGCCTTTGTATTTGCAAATCTTCTTTTTCTTTTTGGCATTGCCACAATTAGGTATTGTATTAAAAGGTTTAACCGCAGGTGTCATTGCGTTGGGTCTTAATTATGGCGCATACATGAGCGAGACTTTTCGCGCAGGCATTGCATCAGTCAGTAAAGGGCAAAGAGAAGCCGCAATTGCACTGGGCATGACTCCCAGTCAGACCATGAGGCGGATTATTCTGCCGCAAGCGCTGAGGTTTGCTATTCCACCAATGGGCAATGACTTTATATCCATGACAAAAGATTCAGCATTAGTCTCTGCCACAGGATTTGTGCAAGAGTTGATGTGGCGGGCAACAAAAGTTGGGCGAGCAGAATTTCGTAATTTAGAAGCGTTGGTGATGGCGGCAATTTTTTATTGGGTGATGACATTATTACTCACATCCATTCAAGCACGTTTAGAAGCCCGCCTTTCCAAAGGAGACCGCTAACATGCATTATCCTATTGTAAAAATTTCTAACTTAGATAAATATTTTGGTCACTTGCACGTGTTGAAAAATATCAGTGTAGAAGTGCCTGAAAAACAAGTGGTCTGTTTAATTGGTAGAAGCGGTTCAGGCAAAAGCACTTTATTGCGTTGCATTAATTTTCTAGAAGACCCATCACATGGAACCATTGAAGTGGATGGCATAAAAGTTGAAGCCGAAGGAAAAGGCAAAGAACATAACAACTTAATTCATGATGTGCGTTTGAAGACAGGCATGGTATTTCAAGAATTTAATTTATTCCCGCACATGACTGTTTTAGAAAATGTAATTGAAGGTCCAGTTATCGTCAAAGGCATGGATAAGCAAAAAGCGATTGAACTTGCCGAACAAAATTTAGATAGCGTTGGCATGTTATTCAAAAAAGATGAATATCCTCTGCGGTTATCTGGCGGGCAAAAACAACGTGTTGCTATTGCACGTGCATTGACCATGGAACCGCGTGTGATGTTATTCGATGAACCCACCTCCGCGCTTGACCCTGAATTAATCGGCGAAGTATTAAACGTGATGAAAAAAGTTGCCCAAGAAGGTATGACCATGATTGTCGTCACACATGAAATGGGTTTTGCCCGCGAAGTAGCAGATAGAGTCATTGTAATGTCTGAAGGTGAATTAATCGAAGATGCAACACCCATAGAATTATTTGCTCACCCTAAAGACCCGCGCACCAAAGCGTTAATTGACCGTTATCGTTCTGGCGAATCATAAAAGGAAGAGGAGATATACAATGAAATCTGATTTTAAGTTTACAAGTGAAAAAATTGAGCAACTAGGTAAACCTCCAGCAACCGTTTTTCATTTACATGGTTGGTTAGATGTACAAAGCGAAAAACTTTTATTATCTGCAGTGGAAGAAGCACGGGCAACAGGCACAAGTACTATTATTTTAAATTTAGAAGAATTAACCATGCTTACCAGCATGGGCATTCGTGCTATTCAAAAAGCACAAAAAATGTTTGAAAG
>DQGV01000390.1 GCA_003524705.1 Anaerolineae bacterium
TACAATTGCTAAAAATGTCGGGTATAACGGCGCACGGAAAGATGTATACAAACCATATTCAGGGTCATAATCTTTTGCGGTAGATAAATCAAAATCTACATATTGCGCCAACATTTGCAAATCATCTTCGGCATACCAACGGAATCCATTTCCAGATGCAATGCTTCGCGCGAGCATGTCATATTGAAACATATCATCTAAACCGATACCAAGATTTGATGTTAAAAAAACAGGCACAAGTCTGAATATCAGTGCGATGATGTAAATACGAACAGGGAAAGATAATTTCATTTTAGGATTATATGTCACTCTGAGCGTAGCGAAGAGTCTCTACCATAATCACGGAGCTTCTTCACCACAAAGAACAAAAACGTGGCTCAGAATGACATTGCACTATTTATTCAAATTCTCAATTCGTCTTGCCAAATAAGGTGAAAAATAATTTTTATATTTCACCCACAAACCTGGATTCTTCCAATCATTGCCGGTCACTTTTTTTCTACAAATTGATGAACCACATAAACAATCAAATTCATCATACGGTTCGTCGTCAGACATGGCGTAATCAAAACATAATTCTTCGCCCGCTTGCACATCGCGCATCGTCACCAAACCGATTTGACCTGAAAAGCCCAAATTTGGTTCACATGAATGATTGAAACAATCATTCGGTTCTTTTTCTTCAGCCGTCAACAAATATAAATCTTCGTCAATTTGAATCACGCGTTGTGTAAAACGCGGCATGTTTGGGTCTAAATCTTTTTTCTGGGCAATCGTGCCACCCCATAAAGAGACCAATTCATCTTTTGGAATAAATTCTTTTGCGAAGACACTACATCCGCCGCGTGGATTTTCTCTCGCTTCACATTTTGGATTCAGATATGAATGATTCATTGCGCCTCACTCGTCGGGGATAATTGATTCTTGCTTCGTGCAACATCTGTTTCGGGGATAATGATTCTGCCGACGCGCGTGAAGCAGGTTTCATGTCTAGTATGAGGCGTGAAAGTATTTTTTATCATGCTGTAATTATAAAAGAAACAATCCCCAATTGAGTTGGAGATTGTTTCTTCATCGCTATGACATACATCAATTATTTATTTTCACCTTCAGTATCAGATGCACCAGCCGAAATTCTTTGCGCGAGAAAAATCGGAATGAAGGTAATCAAAATCACAAAAGTTGCCACTACGTTTGTAACGGGTCTATCGCGCGGGCGTGTGAGTTGACTGAAAATCCAAATGGGAAGCGTGGTTTGTTGACCAGCTGTAAAAGTTGTCACGATAACTTCATCAAACGAAAGTGCAAAGGCTAACATGCCACCTGCTAATAATGCGGTGGCGATGTTTGGCAAAACAACATAACGAAAAGTTTGAAATGAATTTGCGCCTAAATCCATCGAGGCTTCAATCATGGATGCACTCGTGCGCCTGAAACGTGCAAGCACATTGTTATACACTACGACCACACAAAATGTAGCGTGACCAATCACAATCGTCCAAAACGAAAATGGAATATCCATGCCACCCATTGCAGTGCGCAATGCAATGCCAGAGACGATGCCGGGTAAGGCAATTGGCAAAACCAATAAAAACGAAATTGATTCTCGTCCGAAAAAGTTACTGCGATAGACTGCTGCCGCGGCAAGCGTGCCTAAAATCAAAGCGGCGATGGTGGCAATTGTTGCAACTTGAAGTGAGAGAATTAACGAACGCCATAAGTCGGCGCGTCCTAAGGCAACGCCAAACCATTTGGTTGTAAAGCCCGGTAATGGGAATGTGTATGTGGTTTCATCTGGCGTAAAAGTGTAGAGAAAAATTATCAACATTGGAACGTGCAAAAATAACAATGTTCCAATGGCGGCAATCGTTAATGGTAAAGGCGCTTTTTTAGAGTGCATCGAATGCTCCCAGTTTGCGAGCGACCAATAAATAAATAATCATAATGGCTACGGGACCCATTGTCATTGCGGCGGCGAGGGGAATATTCCCTGCTGTGCCTTGATAAGAATAGACCGCTTGCCCAATAAAGAATTTTGAATTTCCAATCGCAAGCGGAATAATAAAGTCACCTAGTGTTAGGGAAAAAGTAAAAATGGAGCCAGCAATCACACCAGGGAATGACATTGGCAAAATAACTGTTCTAAAAGTTTGCAAAGGTCTTGCGCCTAGATCACTAGAGGCTTCTACCAATGAATTCGGCACACGCTCTAATGCAGTTTGTATTGGGATAATCATGTACGGAAGCCAGATATATACAAATACTATAAACATTCCCAATGGTGATAATGCTAAAGATGAACCGCCGAAACTTTCAAAACTCAATAACCATTCTAACAAACCGCTTAATCCAAATAGATTAATAAAGTAAGACAAAATGCCTTCTTGAGCCAGAATCAATTTCCATGAATACACACGCACCAAATAACTTGACCATAATGGAATCGTCACGCCGATTAACAGCCAAGTCTTCAAACGGCGTGATGCATATTTGGCAATGTAATAAGCAAGTGGAAAAGAAATAATTGCAGAGGCAATCGTCACAAAAAATGCCATGGTGGCTGTGCGTGTAAAAATTTCACGGTTGGCTGGCGTAAAAATTTGAGCATACGTCCGCAATGTAAACTCGCGGACGATGAGACCTGTAAAATCATCAATGTAATAAAAACTGTTAATCAAAAGTGCAAACAGAGAACCAAGATACACCACCACCATGTACAACATCGGCGGGGCGAGGAATAACCACAAAACCAATTTCGGACGTTGATAAAAGTATGTTGAAAGGCGCGTCAACATCTTACGCTCCCACATAACTAATGTGGTCTTTTTGCCAATACAACTTTACTTTTTGTCCTCTAGCGGCAAGCACATCCATAGAAGTAGTTTTCAAGTTTTGCTCAACGACCACTAAATCAATGCCACCATCTACTTCTACAAGATAACGTGTATATAAACCTAAATAAACCACATCACGTATGATTCCGTTTACAAAAAGCATACTGGTTGTAATGGTTTGTTCCATTTGACCTAGATGAATCTTTTCGGGGCGAATGGAAAATGTTTGTTCTGAACCAGTGATGCGTTTGGCAACTTCGCCACTTACTAGATTGGATGTCCCCACAAAGCCTGCCACAAAGGTTGAAGCGGGTCTTTCGTAGATTTCAGCAGGTGAGCCAACCTGTTCAATTTTCCCATGATTGAAGACAGCGATTCTGTCACTCATGGTGATGGCTTCTTCTTGGTCATGTGTGACGAAAATAAATGTAATGCCGACGCGTTTTTGAATTGCTTTTAATTCCACTTGCATTTGCTGGCGCAATTTCAAGTCTAATGCGCCGAGTGGTTCGTCGAGTAGCAAAACTTTGGGGTGATTGATCAAGGCTCGCGCAAGTGCGACGCGTTGTCTTTGTCCGCCGGAGAGTTGCGAAGGTTTGCGTGAAGCAAATCCTTTGAGTTGAACTAAATCCAGCATTTCATCAACGCGTTTTTCTCGTTCGGCTTTTGGAACTTTCTTAATCATCAAACCATAAGCAATGTTATCGCCGACATTCATGTGCGGGAACAATGCATAATCTTGAAAAACAGTATTCACACTTCTTTCATACGGTGGCAGATTTGAAACATCTTGCCCATATAAATAAATCTCACCACTGGTTGGTCTATCAAACCCCGCAATCATGCGTAAACAAGTTGTTTTCCCTGAACCTGATGGACCTAACATTGCAAAAAATTCACCATCATGAACTTCAAGGTCAACTTGGTCTACTGCTTTCACTTCGCCAAAATATCTACTGACTTGATTAAATCGAATCGCTGGGGTTGAAGAAGAATTGGTCATGAGTTTGATTATATCTTTTGTTTAAAATAAATGAAAAAGATTCAGGCGCCCTCCTCGCCTGAATCTAAAGTTAATGATTTGGATTAACGTCCACCAATTACAGCGACATAGTTTGTGACCCATTCATGGTAAGGTACACAATCTTTTGAGCCGTCTGTACAAGTGGAAGTTGGGGTGCGCCACCAAACGATTTGGTCAAAGTTATTCAAACCGTTATTCACACAACCATCTGGTCCGAGTAATGGATTGTTTTCACAAGCATCCAAACGAACTGGAATGTTCTGGAACCAAGCCGCAAGGTCACCTTGTACTTTGGGGTTCAAAGACCATTCTAGCCAAGCATAAGCACAATTTACATGCTCAGAATCAACATGCAACATAGTGGAGTCAGCCCAACCCGTTGCGCCTTCAACAGGAACAACTTTTTCAATTGGAGCACCGGCGGCTTTCAACAAGTTGGCTTGGAAGGGCCAAGAACCAGAAGCCGCAACACCTTCATTAGTGAAATCATCCATTTGAATGAATGCATCATGCCAGTAGCGGTTAATCAAAGTGCGTTGTTGGCGCAGAAGTTCAATCGCGGCATTAAATTGGTCACGCGTTAAAGCGTATGGGTCATCAATACCAAGTTCAGGACGAGTGGCTTTCAAATATAAAGCTGCATCTGCAACATAGATTGGACCATCATAAGCTTGAATACGTCCACGATTTGATTCACCATCTGGCAAAGTCATTTCTTCAAAGACTACATTCCAACTTGTCGGCGGTTCATCACCAAATACTTCAGTGTTATACATCAAAATATTTTGACCAGAAGAATAAGGCACACCATAATGTTTTCCATCTACAGTATGCCATGGAGCATTCTGTAAGCGCGGGTCAATCTTGTCCCAACTTGGAATACGAGAAATATCAATTTCTTGAACACGACCACCAGAAATCAAACGATTCGAAGCGTCGCCAGAAGCAGTCACTAAATCAAAACCACCTTCATTCATCAATGCCACCATTTCATCTGATGTTGCGGCAGTCTTATTTGTAACCATACAACCAGTCTCGCCTTCAAACTGAGTCACCCAATCAAAGTCTGGGCTGGTTTCACCACGCTCAATATAGCCCGCCCAAGAGACGATGGAAAGTGCGCCTTCCATTTCACCAGAAGCAGAAGAACCACCACCGCCTGCACCAGCACAAGCCGAAAGAACAAAAGTAGATACGAGCAAAAGCACCATCAACTTAAACGTAAACTTTTTCATCTCATTCTCCTTATTAAATTTTAAAAACTAAAAAAACAAACCATCAAAAATTAAACAACCCCACTGCCACCTCCTTTCAGGTAATAAGATATACACCCGCAGGAAATAATAGATGCGATGTCTTAATTATCATAGAATGAAAAATGGAAGTCAAATTTTGTTTTCCGATTACGACAACCGCCTCAGCCTACGGTTTAACCTGTTTCACCCGCGTCAACAGAGTCCACATATAGACAACTTTTCCCCTCAACCCTCCACAGGGTATAATTCAAAAAAAATTTGGAGAACTATTTTTCAATGACAGAACTACCCATCTACCCGCTCACCAACGAACACAAAATGCTTCGTGATGCCGCGCGTGATTTTGCCCAAAAAGAAATCGCCCCCATCGCCGCAGAATTTGATGAAAGCGGAGAATTTCCATCAGCTACTATAAAAAAAATGGGCGAACTTGGTTTCATGGGAATACAAGTCCCAGAACAATATGGCGGGGCTAATATGGATGCACTCGCTTATGTATTAGCACTTGAAGAAATCTGCAAAGTAGATGCTTCACACGGCGTGATTATGTCCGTCAATAATTCATTGTATTGTCACGGCATTTTACAATTTGGCACAGAAGAACAAAAGAAAAAATTTGTTGAGCCTATTGCCTCAGGCAAAGCCATCGGTGGATATTCACTCACAGAGCCACAAAGCGGCTCTGATGCAGGCAATATGAAAAGCCTAGCCACTCGTGATGGTGATTTTTATATTTTGAATGGACGCAAATCTTGGGTTACAAGTGGTCCAGTTGCAAATTACTTTGTTGTGTTTATGATGACTGACCCAAGCAAAAAACAAAAAGGCGTGACTGCTTTTCTTGTAGATGGAAATACGCCGGGCTTAACTCGTGGAAAAAAAGAACCAAAGTTAGGCATTCGTGCATCCGCAACCAGTGAATTGGTTTTTGAAAATTGCAAAGTGCCTGCCGAAAATGTATTAGGTAAAGAAGGCGAAGGCTTCAAAATTGCAATGACAGTTTTAGATGCCGGCAGAATCGGAATCGCTACACAAGCATTGGGGATTGCAGAAGCAGCATACGAAGCCACACGCAGTTATGCAGGTCAAAGAGAAGCGTTTGGTCATGTCATTGGTCAATTTCAAGGCACAGGCTTCAAACTCGCCGATATGAAAACGCGCATCGAAGCATCTCGGTTGTTAATTTACAACGCCGCCATTGCAAAAGATAAAGCCAAAACATCCAAAGGTCGTTATTCCCTCGAAGCCTCAATGGCAAAATTGTTTGCATCCGAAACCGCTATGTATGTCACCCACCAAGCCGTGCAAATTCACGGTGGTATGGGCTATAGCAAAGAACTCCCAGTAGAGAGATACTTCCGTGATGCCAAGATTACTGAGATTTATGAAGGCACAAGCGAAATTCAAAGGTTAGTGATTTCACGTAGTGAGTTGGGGATTAAGTAGCCTCAACGATGAAAGCAGTTCTCTTCCATCAACATGGTGGACCTGAAGTCCTTCAATATACTGATTTCCCAACTCCGCAACCGAAAGCAGGCGAGGTTTTGATTCGTATCCGTGCGGCGGCTTTAAATCGCATGGATGTGTTTGTGCGTAATGGTTGGGCTGGATTGAAACTTGATATGCCTCACATCAATGGCGCAGATGGTGCAGGTGAAATTGAAGCACTTGGCGAAAATATAACGGGCTTTGCAATTGGCGATAGAGTCGCTATCAATGCAAATCTTGGATGTGGTGAATGTGAATTCTGCAAAACCGGAAGAGATAATTTATGCAAACATTGGCATTTGCTTGGTGAAACCGTTCGCGGAACATATTGCGAATATATTTGTTTGCCAATTCGTCAGTTATATAAATTGCCAAAAGATTTTGATTTTCACAAATCTGCTGCGGCGGCATTGGTGTATCAAACCGCGTGGCATTCGATGGTAAGTCGAGGCAAGGTCACTGCTGGGGAAACCGTAGCAATTGTAGGCGCGGGTGGAGGCGTTAATTCCGCATCCATCCAAATTGGAAAATATCTTGGCGCAAAAGTTATCGTGATTGGGTCTAATCAAAAAAAATTAGAGCAAGCCGAAATGCTTGGGGCTGATGTTTTGATTGATAGGTTGAAAGAAGAGGATTGGTCGAAAGCGGTTTTTCTGGCGACCGAAAAACGTGGCGTGGATGTTATTGTAGATAATGTTGGTACGACTTTTCCATTAAGTTTTCGGGCATTGAAAAAGGGTGGCAGATTATTAACGGTTGGCAATAGTGTTGCTCCAAAATTCGAAATTGATAATCGTTATATTTTTGCAAAGCATCTTTCGATTCTTGGCTCAACAATGAGCACAACATCCGAATTTGCTGAAGTTATGGATTTAGTTGTGGCAGGAAAACTAAAACCTGTGATTGATAAAACATTTGATTTGAAAGACGCCGCCCTTGCGCAAGAACGGCTTTGGCATAATGAAAATTTTGGAAAGATTACACTTAATATTCAATGAAAAATTTTGTGAAACAATTTTCTCTATTTGAAATTTTATTAACGATAGTAATTTTAGGGATACATATACAAGCATCATTAGCCGATGCTTATACATTTCCAAATTATTGGTTCAAACGTGATGATGCTTATTATTATTTCAAAGTTGCTCAAAACATTAGCGAAGGTTATGGAAGTACATTTGATGGCATTAATTTAACCAATGGTTATCATCCATTATGGATGCTGATTTGTATTCCCATTTTTGCATTAGCACGTTTTGATGTCATTTTACCGTTGCGCGTTTTATTGGTTGTGATTGCTCTCATGCAAGCAACAACGGCTATTTTGTTATATAGATTAATTAAGAAA
>DQGV01000392.1 GCA_003524705.1 Anaerolineae bacterium
TACATCCTCGAATGTTCAGATGGCACCTTATACACCGGCTGGACAGTTAATATCGAAAAACGTTTGCTTCAACACAACAAAGGTCTAGGCGCGAGATATACACGCACAAGATTGCCCGTTAAAGTCGTTTATGTTGAAGAACAGCCAGATAAAATTACTGCCTTAAAACGAGAAAGAGCCATCAAGGCTCTCCCACGTAAAAAGAAATTGGAATTATTTTTATAACTTACGCATTTTCAAGCGCGGCTAACACTTCATCACTCATTTTGACGTTGTGATACACATCTTGCACGTCATCTAATTCTTCAAGACCTTCAATCATTTTCATCACTTGCAAAGTTTCTTCTACGCCGAGTTCTATTTCTTGTTTAGCGACAAAGCTCAAACCCGCTTCAGCAGGTTGAACGTTAGATTTGTGAAGCGCATCGGCAATCGTTTTGAAGGATTCTACTGCTCCATAAATTTCAATCGTGTCGCCATGGTCGAAAACATCATCTGCGCCGGCTTCAATGCCGAGTTCAAAGGCTTTATCAAAATTCATGGCAGTAGATGGGAATGAGAAATAAGATTTTCTATCAAATTGCCAACCGACTGCGCCAGCCTCTGCCATGTTGCCGCCTTTGCTAAAAGCGTGGCGGACATCTGAAATGGTGCGATTGCGATTATCGGTGACACAAACTGCCATGATGGCTGAGCCGTTTGGACCATATCCTTCTAATACCATTTCTTCCCAATTGCCGCCTTCTTTATCTTCGCCAGTTCCTTTTTTGATGGCACGTTCGATATTATCTTTGGGCATGTTTTCGGCACGGGCTTTATCTACTGCAAGGCGTAAGCGGAAGTTTGTTTCGGGGTCGCCACCGCCATCGCGAGAGGCAATGCTGATTTCACGGGCAAGGCGTGTGAAAATTGCGCCACGTTTGGCATCTGCTGCGCCTTTTTTTCGTTTAATGGTAGACCACTTGGAATGACCAGACATACAACTTCTCCTTCAAAATACAAAATGCGTCGGGATTATACCATTTTCAATTTTTGATTTTAGATTGACGATTTTAGATTTTTACCACAGAGACCACAAAGAGCACTGAGGAAGTTTTTAAGAATCTCTGTGAACTCTGTGTTCTCAGTGGTGAAAATATTTTCCAAATTTACATTCCTTTTGCCCGTTCAGCCATTTGATTTCTCAAATCATTCGCATCTTTATCAATCGTGAAGATAGCTCCTAAATATAAGAAGAAGCATAATCCCCAAGCAATCGTGCAGATTAAGAGAATGGCGGTTTTCAAATCTATCGCATCGGCAATCACACCTGTAATAATCGGAGCAAATGCCGCGCCAGCATTTTCAATAAAATATGAAGTTGCTTGTGCTGTTGAGCGGATTTCAGGAACAGTGACATCATAAACCGTAGCAATCACGTTGGGTGATGAAAGTGCCATAAAAATTGCGGTGAGACACATAAAAATAAAGAATTGATTTTGTGCTTCAATCGGTGTGTTTAATGCGAAGTACATAAAAATTGCGCCCATCAACACGCCTATGCTTGAAACGATAATTCTTCCTTTGTTTGTGCGTTTGAAAGCAAGGTCACCTAAGAATCCGCCAAGAAAATAACTGCCAGCCAGAATCAAAATCACAGGCGCCATGGTGAATAAGATTCCGTCAGCGTCGTAACCGCGTTCTGTTTCAAGATAACCAAAAAAGAAATAGGTAATTACTGTCCATGGGAAAACGCCAGCAAAACCTTGTAAAAAGATAAACCACATGGTTTTCTTTTTAAAAATTTCTTTTACTTCTGCCCACGAAAATTTGAACGTTTGCATTTCAGGCATGTTTTCAAATTCGGGTTCGGCTTTGCCGCGCGGCATATCTTTGACGAAGAAGAAAATCAAAATCGCAATCACAATGCCTAAACCGCCAGTGATGAAGAAAACATTTCTCCACCCGCCAATGGCAGGTGCGACCATTAATGCGAGAATTGTCCCAAGTAAATAACCAAGCGGCTGCGCAAGTTGCAAAATGCCGTAAATTTTTCCGCGTAAGTTTGGACCAAAATAATCCGCTATGAGTGTGTACACACCCGGATATGAAGAATCATCTATCCCCGTAGATGCCCGAGTCGCTAAAAATCCACCAAACGTTCTCACAATCGCATTCAACCAAGTTGTCGCGCCCCAAATAAAAGACGCAATGCCTAATAACTTAGCACGCGCATAACGGTCATATAAATATCCCCACACCGGATATAAAATTGTCGCCACAATCAATGCGCCAGAATTTACCAAACCCCATTGCGTGTTATTAATTTGAAAATCTTCACTAATTTGCACTTGCAAAGACCCAATCATTAATTTATCAGTTTGATGCAAAAGAATAAAAAAGAAAAATACAACAACTACGAACCAACGATAACGTGAATTTTCAGGGGACATAAAACCTCGCAACGAGAAATAAGATATAAAATCAAAAAGGCAGTCTCTGAAGAGACTGCCTTTTATTATAAATTTATTTTAGCGATTTAAGATGAACAACACGCCTGCGATTAATGCACACACACCTGCAATCACATTTCCCAATGGGAAGCCCACACCAAGTAAAGCCAACCCTGCAATAATCAAATATACACCGAGCAAAACCCATTTTAAGTTTCTCATGGTAAAAATCTCCTTTGTGGTTAAAACACAAAATTTATTTTTAGTTACAGATTTTCTTCTGAAATAATTTCACTTGCTAATTTTTTTAATTCATCCACACTTGAAACTTTTGCTGAATCAAAATATTGTTCCAACAAATCCATCGGACTCAAACTGCTCACCACTTGCCCTTCCGCAATGCGCACACGCGCTTCACTTTGTGGGCGTTTCACCAAATGAAATTCAAATGCTGTTTCAGCATATTTTCGCAAAGCAGATTCATCAATTAACGAATCCCATTCTCTTGGATATTCAACCGTCAACCTGACAATCGCCTCAGACATTTCTTTTGGATTTGGCAAATGCTCTTTGAGGAATTTCGTCGCCTCTTCACTGGACTTCAAACTGGTTCTGCAATCTATAAATTTTCTTACGCCTGTGAGTTGAATCCATTCTACGTTTGTATCTTTTCCATTTTCAACATCCGCAATGACAAAGAATCTATCTTCTTTGATTTCACCAAAATCAACACGTTCAATCGAGCCGGGATAAATTACCGGAGGTTGATTGCCTTCGTTTACATCTTGCGGTTTGTGAATGTGACCCATGGCCACATAATTAAATTTTGGATTCTTTACCAAACTGCCAGATAAAACTAAATCATTCCCAAGCATGACAAGTCTTTCACCGCCATATTTTGCACCTTCAATCGAAGCGTGAGCCGTTAACACAATTGGCAATGATGAATCACATTCTTCTAACCAACCTTCGATTAATTCTCCAATATTATCTTCAATACGCGAGAAAGCTTCTTTAGAATCAGTTTCACCGGTCACAGCCATTAATCCAGAACGGGCAATCCATGGCATGGCAATCACTTGAAGCGGTAAATTCCACAAATCTTCTGATTTCAATAAACAAGGCGCATCTAAAACTTTGATAAATGGAACTTGCAGTGTTTTGAATTCTTGCAAAGCATGGGCGCGACCAATAGCCGGAGAAATATCATGATTGCCAACTAAAAGTAAAGTCGGAATCTGCGCCTGAGACAGTTTCATAATGCGTTTGCCCCACTCGCGTTGAAATGTCGGTGATGGTGAACGGTCTTTGTAGGCATCCCCGGCAAAGATGACCATATCCACTTTTTGTTGAATCGCTGTATCAACAATCGTATCTAATGATTTGAGAAAATCTAAAACACGCAATGGCAAACCGGAAGCAGGGTCATGCTTGCCATAGTTTGCCATGTCAATGTGGGCATCTGCAAAGTGTAATATCTTCATATTTTTTATCATAATCGCTGGTTGAGTAGCCTTGAGCGGTTTTTGCGAAAGGCGTATCGAAACCAACAGTTAATAAAATACTTTTGTTAATTTTACTTGCTTTGTAAACTATTGGTCTCGATACGTGCTTCACACTACTCGACCAACGAATTTATATTTTACGGCTGGACTCCAAGTTCTTGTAAGGCTTGCACTGCCGGAAACCAATTGGCATGGACTTGAAGCGCGGCACGATAATCTGCAATGGCTGAATTGGTGTCACCAATCATGTAATAAGCACGTCCGCGCCAGAGTAATGATTCTTCAAGAGTCGGCGTTGAAATTGTATCGTTTAATGTCGTAGTTGCTAAATTAATCACATCTTGATAACGTGCAGAATAATAGTAAGCAAAGTATGGACCTGTTTGATACCACATCATGCGAAATGGGCGATTGCCTTCGCTTGTATCCCAAGCGGCATATAAGCGAAAGGCTTGGTCAAATGCGATGGCGGCATCGGCATATTGAAATAAAGCAACATGACTTGTGCCTTTGTTAAACCATGCGAAGAATGAGTTATTCCCTTCAATTTCTTGTGTTTCGCGTTCTGCAATTTCTAGAGCATGATTCGCCGCCCACGTTTCATCTGCCCACGGACCGAGAAGATTCAATACTTCGGCTTCACGCTCGGCAGGATAGACAACCATAAATAAGTAATTGAATGAACGCCAGCCATCAATATAATCTTCATAGGTGCTTAATAAATCTTTGCCGGGTTTGAGATAAGCATCTTGGACGATAAATCCGCCTCTTTCATCGTCATAACCAGTTGTGAATAGATAATGTCCGAGCCAGTCAATTTTGCCGGTGTAATCGCGTTCGTAATATCCTTTTTCAACCACGACTGGAAAACCTGCGGCGATTAACTTTTTGATTAATTGTATGTCACCACCAAGCCGTGACAATGCACGATATTCTGTCGTTTGAAAATTGACAAAGTCTACTAATTCATACGGCATGACGTTTTTATCCGGCAAGCCACGCTCGATGAAAGTCTTTTTTGTATCAGGTGAACCGGGCTTGACGACCATTGCAACGTCATCACGGTCACCACCCCAACCCCAGAAATTTAATGCCATGGTTAAATTTGCAGGTCCGCAATAATTCCAACGATTGTGTTGGTCAACATAAACGACTCCATCTAAAACAACGGAGGGAGGAAGTGGTTCGGATGTAGCAGTCGGTTGAAATGTAGAAGCAGGTCTCACCGTAGGAGTTGAAGCGGGTGTTAATGTCAACATCATTTC
Organism: Anaerolineae bacterium; assembly: GCA_003524705.1. The sequence goes on from DQGV01000392.1 coordinate 5,203, forward strand.
TGCGCGAGCAGTTCCAACTGCGGTTTCAACAGTCAGCGGATTTTGAGTTTGTTCACTTGGTTGAAAAACTGCTTCGCTGGGCGGGTTGAAAAAATAAATGATGCGCGTGCGTAGAAGTTCAACGCGTGTGGAGTTGTAAATGGGTGGGAAAAAGTAAATGCCAATGACGAGCAGAATGCCGATTGGGATATACCATTTCTTGTTGATTTGTTTTAACTTGCTTAAAAAATTATTCATAAATTAATTATACATATTTACATAAGTGATAATTAAGGGTTTTCATTAATAGGAATACCTAAAACATGTATCAATCCATCTTCCGAAAGATAGGTGAACAATCTACCATCTGGACTAAATTCTATGTTCTTAATCTTAAAATTTTCTTGAATTTCATTAATTAATACACCTGTCGAAATATCCCAAAATCTAATATTGGATATGTTGTTTTCAGCTGTTGAGTAACCAAACTCATATGAAGTTGAGACAAGAATATTTCCATTTGGAGAAATTTCTACTTGCACAGATTTCCATCTGTCTTCATTAAAATTAATAGTATAGTGTCCTATGAATGTTTTAAAATGATTCGTTATAGTATCTAAAATCTGTATGCGATAGTCCTCACAGAGGTAAACCAGATAATTTTGAATAACTTTAAAGTCGCGTGTAGGGCAAGTATTAGAATCTTCTACGATTTTTTTTATTACATCTCCGTTCAATCTAATGATAGAAAACGACCAATCCCTA